>WLCU01000073.1 GCA_009705165.1 Actinomycetota bacterium
CTTTGGCGCATTCCACCAGAGAACTGGTGAGGGTAATCATCAAAACGCTGCTGTGGGTTAGGTACACCGACAAGATTGAGCATCTCGATTGAGCGTACCTTTGCAGCCTTAGCTGAAATTCTTTCATGCACGCGAATCATCTCTGAAATCTGATGACCGATCGTGTAAACAGGGTTAAGTGAAGTCATGGGATCCTGGAAGATCATTGAAATTTCACCACCGCGAATTTCTCGTAGTTCGCGATCAGGTGTGGTTAGAAGATCAATGCCCTTCCACAAAATGCGACCTTCTGGATAAAAAGCGGGTGGCTTAGGAACAAGTCCCAAAATGCTCATGGCAGTTACAGATTTACCTGATCCTGATTCACCAACTAGACCAACAACTTCGCCAGGATTAAGCGTTAAGGATGCACCATTGATTGCTTGAACAACGCCATCTGAAGTATTGAAGTGCACATGCAGGTTATCGATGTGAAGTAATGGTTGGCTCACTTGACTCCTCGTAACTTTGGATCAAGCGCATCACGTAAACCATCGCCAATTAAAACGATTGAAAGTGTTAGCAATACCAAGATAGATCCTGGGATAAAGAATACGAAAGGCTTGTCAGTTAAGAAGTTACGTGAACTAGAAATCATCACACCAAGAGATGGGGTTGGTTCGCGGAAACCAACACCAAGGAAGGCATAGATTGATTCAGATAAAATCGCACCAGCTACAGAAAAAGCTAGCACCACAATAATTGGTGGAATTGCATTTGGGCCAATGTGGCGCAAGATGATTCGCTTTGTAGTTGCACCAGTTGCTCGAGCAGCTTCAACGTACTCCAAAGATTTAACTTGCATAACTGAAGCGCGGAATAAACGCGTTGTTGAGTACCAACCTGTAAAGACCAGCGCGGCCACGATAACCCAGAAAGATGAGCCAAATACGGTGATAATTGCAAAGCCGATAAGAACGAAAGGAATAACCTGCCAGGTATCAATGAAGCGGCTAATTAAGGTATCAATCCAGCCACCAAAATAGCCTGCGATTCCACCCAAAGTAACGCCGACAAATACTGAAATCGTTGTTACAACAATTGCCACAGTAAGTGAAAGACGAATACCAAAAGTTACACGAGTAAAAATATCGCGACCTAGATCATCGGTTCCGAACCAGTGCCCATTAGTGCCTGGGCCAACCAAAATATCCGGGCCAAGGTTGTCGTATTTCCAACCGCTAATAAATGGGCCAACGATTCCGGCAATAATCAAAATAACAAGCATGACTAAACCAACAATGGAAATTTTGTTACCAAAGAAGCGCTTGCGAACATCCTGCCAATAAGACAGTGACTCTGGAATCTGTTCGATTTCAGACATTAGTGCACCGCCTTGGCATCGATTTTGATTCGTGGATCAATCAGGGCATAACTTAAATCAACAATTAAATTAACTACTGCGCCAAAGGCAATGACAACGATTGCAAGACCTAAAACAACTGGTGCATCTTGAGATAAGGCTGAATCTGCAATTGTTGAACCCATGCCTGGCAGCGAGAAGACTTTTTCAGTCTGAACCGCCACACCAAAGATTGCAATAAGAGATGTTCCATAAACAGTTACTACTGGAATCAACGCATTTCGCAATGCATGGTGGAACCATACGCGGCGGGCAGATAAACCTTTAGCAAAAGCAGTACGAATGTAATCGGCGCGCAGAACTTCAAGAAGAGATGAACGCAGCATGCGGGCAATAAATGCAGCATCGACTACGGCAACAACAAGGGCCGGCAAAATAATGCCTTTCCAACTATCCCCCGGAATTACCCCGGCGTGCCAACTTTGTGGCCAGGGTTTAAAGAAGTTCAACCATTCCCAATGAAGCTGGAAAGGCAAAACTCCGAAAAGATACTGAGCAAGTAGACCTGAAACGAATACCGGAATTCCTTGAATACCAACGGAAAATACCGTTCCAATACGATCGCCGAGGGAGCCGCGTTTAATCGCGCTCGTTAAACCAACGGTGAGAGCAATAATGAGTTGAAATAGGGCGCCCCAGAACAAAAGTCTGGCACTTGTTGAAAGACCATCATGCAAAATCGTATTAACTGATTTGTCATTCTTATATGAATAACCAAGATCGCCTCTAAAAAGATTGCCCCAGAAGCGTAAGTACTGAACATATACCGGCTTATCTAAACCATATTTGCGTTCAATATTGTCCAAGATGTCCTGTGGAAGGGCTTTTTCACCGCTTTTTAATGAAATTGGATCGCCAGGAATGACAAAGAAAAGTGCAAACATCAACGTAACAGCTGCCCAGACCACAATCAGGCTCTGAAGCAATCGCTTAACGGTATATGTAAACATTTCTCACAATCCTACTGGCATTTGTTGCTGCGGTTAAATCGAAGTGAGGGGCTCTCTTTCGAGAACCCCTCACGACGAGGAACTACTTAACTTGTATTAGTTCTTTACGATTTGATCGTAAACAACCATGCCAAGTGGTGTGATTGGGAATGTTGCAATGCTTGGTGCAAGCACTGTTGCAATTCCACGGTTCACTGTCTGTGTAATAACAACGTCATTACGTAGAGCTTGAATTTCCGCACGGCGGTATTGGCTCTGTGAGAATGACTTGTTTGTTGTTGAACGAGCTGAATCAATCAGTGCATCAAATGCTGCGCTGTTGTAACGCTCTAGGTTGTCGCCATCGATTGACTTTGAGTGAAGCAATGGATACAAGAAGTTGTCAGCGATTGGGTAGTCAGCAAACCAACCAGCACGGATGATTTGTCCTTGACCCTTACGCATCTTAGAGAAGTAAGTTCCATCAGCTGGATATGGATCTAGCTTTGCTGGAATTCCAACTTCCTTTAGGTTTGCGATGATGATTGAAGCAACCTTGTCCCAACCAGCACCATCGTTGTATGAAATACGAAGTGGTGATGAAACCTTGTTGCCAGCATCTGACCAGCGCTTGAAGTCAGCCTTTGCGCCAGTTAGATCGCGAGTAGCTGTAAGTCCTTGACCTGCCTTGTAGCCAGGAAGTCCTGGTGGAAGTAGACCTGTAGCAGGCTTACGTACACCCTGGTAGATAACATCTGAAATCTGCTGGCGATCAATCGCCTTTGCGATTGCTGAACGAAGATACTTGTTCTTCTTTCCACCAACAGTTGGATCTTCCCAGTTGAATCCCCAGTAGTCAGTTCCAAGAGTCGACTTAACGCCCTTAGTTCCCCACTTAGTTAGGAGTTCTGTGTAACGACCAGCTGGGATTGGACCGCTGTCGCATTGACCTGAAGCAAATGCATTGTAAGCAGCATTTGTGTCAGAGAAAATCTTTGCAGTTAGCTTTGAAATTGATGAAGCTTTTCCACCGTAGTTTGGATTTGGAACTAGAACAACTTCGCCACCTGCGCGCTTTGTAATTGCTGATGCCAACATGAATGGACCGTTACCAACAAGCTTTGTTCCATCTTCTTCAACTTTATCTGAAGCACCAACCATTGATGTAGGAATTGGTGAGAACACTGAGTGACCAGCGATTGATGGCCAATCTGCAGTTGGGTTTTCCATCTTTACAGTTAGAGTCATTGCTGCATCATTTGCAACTACTGATGATGCTGGGAATGCGCCCTTACCTGTTGAATAGGCATTCATGCCAAGAATAAAGTCACCGTGGTAAGCAACTTCTGATGCCAACTTGGAATCCATTGAGCGCTTCCAACCGTTGACGAATGATGAAGGAAGAACTGATTCTCCGTTAGAGAACTTCAAGCCCTTCTTAAGAGTAAAGACCCAAGTCTTTGAGCCATCTGGTGACTTCCACTTTGAAGCAACTTCACCGTAAAGGTTTCCGTTTGCATCTGTATCAGTTAGACCGTCGAATAGCATTGTTGCAACGTTTGCACCAACAAGAGTTGATGTTAGAGCTGGATCGATGTGATCAGGCTCGCCGGCTGCAAACAACTGGCAATCGATAAATGCAGGCGCTGTTGCAGCGTGAGCTGAAACAACTGTGCCACCAACTGCCAGGCCAATCGCAGCAAGAACGGCAACGCTGCGCTTTCCTAGAGATAGAACCTTCATGTAGACCATCCTTTTAATTAACTGCTGTGACAAGGGTCAAAGCATTGAGGTGAAGCCCCTAGTCCTTGTGAAGACTCTTGGCTTCGAGGGTGGGCTTACTCTAGGCGAAATGCCCGATTTTCCCAATATTTACGTATAACGGTTCCATTACGGCTGCGCAAAAACAGTTGGCGTCCAGGCTGGTCCTAACTCCTGCAGCTCGGTATTGATATCGGAGCTTTCAACCCCTTTAAACCACTGGTCAATATCCCAGCGGGTGTGGGTTTTAAGGTCGGCAAAGGCAAGGTTGTAACCGCCATGCGGGATCAAGAAATCACCTGTTACATAGAAAATGATTCGTGAGCCATCTTTGTATGGATATGAATCCGATGTATCCCAATCTGTTGAATTAAAAAAATATGGAGTTGACGGCGCACCGGAGTAGAAACCTTGCATGATCGAATCATGCTTAGTGTTTTGTACTCGAGTGTAAAGAAACGATTCATCATCTAAACCGATTGGGTAGTAAGAAGATTGTCCAGCGCCTGCAAACATTTTAATAGTTTTGCCATCTCGCAATAAATAGATATCGCCGCTTCGCTCAAAGAGTATGTCTTTGCCATTGTTTGCAAAGTAAGGCATCGATGACTCTGGCTGACCTTTAGTTAAGTAGGTTTTATTACTGCCATCAGCGTTCATAGTGACTAATACGCCATCTTCTTTATAGATGATGGTCTGACCATGTGGTGAAAACTTTGGGTCCTCATCGCGAGCGCCATTTGGTCCAGTCAGATTCTTGGGTTCATCCCAACCTTGGCCGTTCCAGTGAGAAGTAAATACATCCCACTCTGGCTCGGGCAATCCTGCTGCCGAACCCATAAATGTGATTGTCTGCCCATCGCTAGAAAAGTGTGCGTTGATGGGAGAAATCATCGTGTGCCAACTTTGGTTGACCTGGCTTTTCTTACCCGTTGCCATATCTATGGTCCACATCGTGGCATCCCATGATTGGTAATCGGTATAGCGGTGATAGATCAGCGTCCCGCTCAAACTAGGTTTATCGCTGTGCAGGTAAGTAATAAGAATGGTGAATCCCGCCAACACAGTGATTACAACAAAAGCTGCGACACGCTTATTCATAAATTCTCCGTTTAACCCCTTGACCGGACCGGATTAATCTGTAAGGTAACCTAACACAAAGCGGTAGGTTTCCTAACACAACGGCGTGGGCTATTTGTGGACTTAC
>WLCU01000074.1 GCA_009705165.1 Actinomycetota bacterium
CTTTTTCTGCCGCTGAAGTAATCGCTGCAAAACGTGATCACCATTCACTTACTGATCCGCAAATCGACTGGATTATCGATGCCTACACACGTGGGGCAGTGGCCGATGAGCAAATGTCTGCATTGTTGATGGCAATTTTGCTAAATGGCATGGAATCGCGAGAAATATCTCGCTGGACCGATGCAATGATCAATAGCGGTGAGCGCATGAATTGGTCTGCGTTAACTAGACCAACAGTAGATAAGCACTCAACTGGTGGAGTTGGCGACAAAATTACTTTGCCTCTTGCGCCTCTTGTTGCCGCATGTGGCGCGGCAGTTCCACAACTTTCAGGCCGCGGTCTTGGTCATACCGGTGGAACTTTAGATAAGTTGGAATCTATTCCAGGTTGGCGAGCATCGCTTTCAAATGAAGAAATGTTGAAAGTTTTGCAGGATTGCGGCGCAGTTATTTGTGCCGCGGGTGCTGGACTTGCCCCAGCGGATAAGAAACTTTATGCATTACGTGATGTAACTGCCACGGTTGAGGCAATTCCTTTAATTGCATCATCCATTATGAGTAAGAAAATCGCTGAAGGTACAAGCGCACTAGTTTTAGATGTTAAAACTGGTGCCGGCGCATTTATGAGCGATCCAGAAAAAGCCAAAGAGCTAGCCCATGTCATGGTGGACCTTGGAAAGCGTGCTGGGGTTAAAACAGTTGCACTAGTTACTGCAATGGATATTCCACTTGGATTAACTGCCGGCAACGCGTTAGAAGTTCGTGAGTCAGTAGAAGTCTTAGCTGGTGGAGGTCCTTCAGACATCGTAGAACTTACAGTTTTACTTGCCCGAGAGATGCTTGAATTAGTTGGAATAACAGATATTGATCCAGCAGATGCACTTAAAAATGGTAAAGCAATGGATGTCTGGCGCCAGATGATCAGCGCACAAGGTGGAGATCCTGATGCACAACTTCCTGTTGCTAAAGAAAAGCAAACCGTTACTGCCCAACATGCAGGAACTATTCTTTCAATGGATGCAATGAAAGTTGGAATGGCTGCATGGCGTTTAGGTGCCGGCCGCTCACGCCAAGGTGAAGCTGTGCAAGCCGGTGCGGGCATTGAAATTCACGCTAAACCGGGTGAATTTGTCGCTGCCGGTGCACCTTTATACACATTGCATACTGATACACCGGCGGCTTTTGAACGGGCCCAAGAATCACTAAAAGATTCTGTGGTTATTGGCGATTTACCAAAGGATGGGAAAATCGATAGATTGCCACTTATAGTCGAACGAATTACTGATTGAGAGTTGAGACTTTGAGCCTTACAAGTAAGCCATCAGTGGCACAAATAAAGCGTGTACCCAAAGTGCTTTTGCATGATCACCTTGATGGTGGACTTCGCCCACAAACTATTATCGATATCGCTCAGGAAATTGGTTACACCGCACTGCCAACTCACGATGCCGCCGAACTTGCAACCTGGTTCCGTGAATCATGTGATTCCGGCTCGCTAGTTAGATACTTAGAGACTTTTTCTCACACGATTGCAGTTATGCAACGTCGTGAAGACATAATCCGAGTTGCACGTGAATGCGCTTTAGACCTTGCCCGTGATGGTGTTGTGTATGCCGAAGTTCGTGGGGCGCCTGAGCTCTTCACTGAAAAAGGCTTAACAATGGCCGATGTTGTTGAAGCAACTATCGAGGGCTACAAACAAGGCGTGGCAGAAGCCAAAGCAGAAGGCTTTGATATTCAGGTGTATTCGCTTTTGTGTGGAATGCGCCAAAATTCTAAGTCACAAGAAGTTGCTGAATTAGTTGTTAAGTATCGACACCTAGGTGTTGTTGGTTTTGATATCGCTGGCCCCGAAGATGGATTTCCGCCCAGTGTTCAAAAAGATACTTTTGATTACTTACGTAAAGAAGATGCGCATTTTACAATTCATGCCGGCGAAGCTTATGGACTCCCATCAATTTGGGAAGCGATACAACTCTGTGGCGCCGAACGTTTAGGCCACGGCGTTCGCATCATTGACGACATTGATTTCTCTGGCCCTGAACCAAAGCTTGGGCAGTTAGCTTCATACGTACGAGATCGTCGAATCCCACTAGAGCTTTGCCCAACATCAAATCTACAAACTGGTGCAGCTAAAAGCTATGCCGAACACCCAATCGGAGCCTTAGCCCGCTTGCGTTTTAGAGTCACGCTTAATACTGACAATAGATTAATGAGCCAAACTTCTATGTCATTTGAAATGGAAGAGGCCGTGAAAGCATTTGGTTGGGATTTCGCCGAACTACAACGCGTCACCATCAATGCAATGAAAAGCGCGTTTATCCCATACCCAGATCGTCTTAAGATAATTGAAAATATCATCAAACCTGGTTATGCGAAAATCTCTGCAGAGTAATGATTGATTTTACAGACCCAGCTTTTGTTGCAGATCCATATCAAGGATTAAAAAGCCTTCGCGAAATAGGAAAGCCTGTTTGGCATGAGCAGATGCAAGTGTTTTTAGCTGCACGTCACAGTGATGCCAACGATGTTTTTCGAAATAAATCATTGGGCCGCATTTTTAAAGATAAATCCCCAGAGTTTGAATGGGACACATTTAATTGGTTGCACTCTGATTCAATATTAGATAGTGAACCGCCGAAACACACGCGTTTACGTTCACTGGTTGCCAAGGCGTTTAACCGCAACAAAATTGAAGGAATGCGTCCAGCTGTTGAACGAATTACTTCTCAACTTCTAGATGACATAGATGCAAAAGTTAAATCAGGCGAAAACTTTGATTTGATTGCAGATTATGCCGAGCCCCTGCCAGTAAAGATCATCGCTGATCTCCTGGGTTTTCCTGAATCGGAAGAACACTTGCTACGTCCTTGGTCACAAGCAATTGTGAAAATGTATGAAGTAAATCCGTCTGAGCAATATCAAATTGAGGCAAAACAAGCTGCGGGCGAGTTTGCCGAATATGTCAGAAAACTTGCTGAGCACCGAAAAACTAATCCAGGCCAAGATTTAATTACTGATTTAGCCATGGTTGAAGAAAATGGTGAAAAACTTAACTCACATGAGTTAGTTGCAACTTGTGTTTTATTATTAAACGCCGGACATGAAGCAAGTGTTAATGCCTTTGGAAACGGTATGGTCGCGGTGCTGCAGCGTCCTGATCAGGCAGCTTTGCTGCGAAATAACCCCCGCGCAGTAACTGAAACTGCCCTGGAAGAGTTCATGCGTTTTGATGCTCCATTGCACCTTTTTGAGCGCACAGCCACGGTAGATACTGAAGTTGGGGGAGTTGAGATTGCTAAGGGCCAAAAAATTGCAGCGTTAATTGGTTCGGCAAATAGAGATGGTGAAGTATTTATAAATCCAGATGAAATGGATTTAACGCGCGACCCAAATCCGCATATTGGTTTTGGCGCTGGAATTCACTTTTGTTTAGGTGCCCCGCTTGCGCGCCTAGAGATGGGAGTTTCTCTGCCAGCTTTGTGGGAGAAATATCCAGATATGGAGTTAGCCAGCGAACCAATTCGCAGACCAACTTTTGTTTTACGCGGTTATGAAAGCGTAGCGATTTCAGCTTGCGTTGGGTAAGAAGATTGCGCACCTTTTCGAGTAACCGTTAGAGAAGCAACTCTCACACCTAAACTCATGGCATCAGTTGCAGTTTTATTGCACGCTAATCCGTAAGCAAAGGTGCCTACGAAAGCATCACCAGCACCCGTTGTATCTAACGCTTGAACTTTGGGAGCGGGAGTTCGGGTGATTGTTCCATCGGCTGAAATGAGCACTGCGCCTTCAGATCCCAAAGTAACTATTGAGTTCTTACCATTTCTAAAGTTCTCTAAAATTTCATCATTTGTTGGAAGTTGACCGTGTAATTCTTTAAACTCAGTTTCATTGGGAATTATCCAGTCCGTTACAGCCAATAGTTCTTGGCTGAGTTGTTGATACGGAGCAGGATTTAAAATCGTGGTGCAGCCGCGGGCTTTAGCTGCAGTAAAGGCCGCCAGGGTAATCTCCTGCTTTATTTCACACTGTCCAATCACAATCGACAAATCCTTGATTGAGTTAATGCCTTGAATGGCGCGCTCTTTTTCAATCTCATAATTAGCCCCAGGAATAATTATGATTCGGTTTTCACCATTTCCATCGACCCATATGTGCGCAACACCATTTGGAGTATCACTGCGGTCGACAAAATCTGAGTTAATTCCTAACTTATTAAAGTTTTCGGCGATGGATTGACCAAAAAGATCTCGGCCCAATTTGCCGATGAAGTGAACCTCGGCGCCGCAATGTGCGGCAATTACCGCCTGATTTGCGCCTTTTCCGCCAAAACCCGTAGTAAATAATTCGCCCTCAACTGTCTGGCCGGCAACGGGAAGATTTTTTGCGTAGGCAGTTAAATCAATCATCGCACTACCGACTACCGCTACAACTGCTTTACCCATAGCGCTAGGCTATCGCTTATGAATAAAACTTCAATCATTCTTGATGTTGATACTGGTGTTGATGATGCATTTGCCGTTCTATTTGCTGCGCGTCATCCACAGATTAATTTATTAGGAATAACTTGTGTTGATGGCAATACCAATGTTGACCAAGTTGTAGCCAATACATTGAAGGTTCTAGATGCCGCAGGCGCGGGAGATATTCCAGTTGCTCGTGGCGCAGTCCGTCCGCTACTTGGTAAATCAGAATATGCCGAATATGTGCATGGCGCAGATGGAATGGGTGATCTAGGTATTGCTCCATCACACCGAAAAGTTGATTCGCGCTCAGCCGTTGAACTCCTTAGGGATCTGATTGAAGAATCGAAAGATCCCGTCACTTTGGTTCCAGTTGCACCTTTAACAAATATTGCACTTTTCTTGCGAGCGTTTCCAGAAACTGCAAAGAAGATTCACCGCATAGTTTTAATGGGAGGGTCAGCTTCAGCTGGAAATGCAACTGCTGCGGCAGAATTTAATGTTTGGCATGATCCTGAGGCGGCAGCAATAGTTTTTCAAAGCGGTGTTCCAATTACTATGTATGGTCTTGATGTTTTCATGCGCCCAGGTGCAACAAGTGCAGATGCTGCAAAATTAAAACAATCGCCAGATCCTGCTGCTCAATTTGCGGCAACTTTGATTGAAGCTTTTATTGAACGCCTGCATGTCTCACCTATAACTTTGGGAGATTATGGAGCGGTGGCTTGCGCTATACAACCTGATCTTTTTACAACTGAAATCTTCGATGTTGTC
>WLCU01000075.1 GCA_009705165.1 Actinomycetota bacterium
TAATCGGCGGGGGAGTAATCGATGCTGGCGAAATATTGTTAAAGCCAACTCGTGAATCACTTGAGCGCAATATGCCTTTTGCTGGAAAGCATCCATATCCACAAGTTATTGCGGCACAGCTTGGAAATGAAGCTGGCCTAGTGGGAGTTGCAGATTTAGCTAGAAATTAACTTTCAAATGGATACTTCAAGCCAATTTGTTGGCGCACAGTATCCATAATTTCCATAATTTCGATGGAATCACTCCATCTCAAAAGGCGCGACTCTTGAGCACCTCGACGCACCATTAACGCGAAAGCTGCTGCTTGTTCACGCAAACCGTGACCTTTGTAGTTATTAGGATATTCAGTAACGGTTCCGTCATAGAGGACTACGCGCATTGAAGTGGGATTATAAAAAGTACGATCAATTTCAAGATAACCATCAAGTCCGGCGACAACTGCGGTACAAGGAGTTTGTACAATCATTGTCGTATTAAGGATCGCTTGTGCACCATTTGCATAGTCCAGGATTATTGAAGTTTGTGCATCAACACCTTTGTCGGTCATAACCGCCGTTGAAGTAATTTGTTCAGGTACGCCAAGCACCATATGTGCAAATGAAATTGGATAGATACCTAAATCTAATAACGCTCCACCAGCTAAGCTCGGTTCAACTAAACGTGGGATGTTTTGATCAGCTAAACGTTGACCGTGATCGGCATGAATAGTTGTAATAGTTCCGAGGATGCCACTTGCAATAATTTCACGAACTTTTGCGTAATGTGGCAAAAACCTTGCCCACATAGCTTCCAAAAGCGCGACATTATTTTTTTGGGCAGCATCAACCATTTCACGAACTTCTGGCGCATTGACTGCGAAAGGTTTTTCACAAAGAACTGGTTTGCCGGCATTGAGGGCTTGGATGACATTGTGTCGATGTGAAGGGTGGGGAGTGGCAACATAAACTGCATCAATTTCTTTATCTGCAACTAACTCCGAATAAGATCCATATGCAATTGCGCCTGGGAACTTATCTGCAAATGATTGCGCAGTTGCCAATGTCCGTGAACCAATTGCAGCGACTGTATGTCCTTCAAGGAGTGAAAGATCTTTAGCAAAGGCGTGGGCAATTCCGCCGGTACCAATAATTCCCCATTTAAAACTGCTCATAGTTCAACTCCATCATCTTCGTGATAACCACGACGTGACCATTTGATTACTGCTTTTTTTGCTTGCAGAAAACTCTGTTTCAGCGTCAAACGTGGAGGGTTAGGCGCCTTAAATTTTTGCGTTTGATCAATCACATCGAGTTCTTCTAGGTAAGTAGTAGGGGAGGACTCATCTAGCGAGAGGCCTGAGACAATCGATTCAAATTCACTCCGGATCAGTTCTTCTTCATCGAAGCCGTCGTGGCCAGGGCCTAGTTTGCTCACCCCCCGATAGTGTCATATTTGGCAATAGCCAGTAAATTAGAGACATGTTGAGCAACCTGCCTTACGGAACTTTGCGTGCATTTCTGACGCCATTTCTGATGGCTGGATTTCGTCCAAAAGTTAAAGGACTTAGAAATGTTCCAGCTAAAGGCCCGGTAATTATCGCTTCAAACCATCTTTCTTTTAGTGATTCAATTTTTATGCCACTTGTCGTACCGCGCAAAGTAACTTTTCTTGCAAAAAGTGAGTACTTCACTTCACCTGGGCCCAAAGGTTTATTGAAAAAACTTACATTTATCGCACTTGGTCAAGTTCCAGTTGATCGCTCAGGTGGGCGCCGCAGCGAGGCGGCGTTAATCACAGGTCTAAAAGTGCTAGCAGAAGGTGATTGCCTAGGAATTTATCCAGAAGGAACTCGTAGCCCCGATGGGCGTTTATATAAAGGGCGCTCAGGTATTGCCCGACTTGCGATTGAATCTGGCGCACCAGTGATTCCAGTTGCAATGTTTAATACTGACAAAATCCAACCCACTGGAAAAGTTATTCCAAATCTTCATCGCGTGGGAATGAGCTTTGGTAAGCCAATGTATTTTGATGGTGATTCAACCGATCTCTTACACCTTCGTGATGTAACAGATCAGATTATGAATCAGATTCAGTCAATGTCAGGGCAAGAATATGTAGATACCTACGCACCTAAAAAATCAAAACCAGATGAAATTAATGTTGCTGGCGAGGAAGATTAAAGAAGATCTAAAGCATTTCGTGTTGTAAGAAATGCACATGTTTGACATGTAGAGCCAGCATCGGGAATATCACCTTCAAGGACAGTGATGAAATCTGCAATCACAGACATGAAGTTATCGTGATCTCGTTCTACCGGAACGTATTTTTGATAAACACCAAAACCTGCATTTGCTGGGCTATCTCCAACGGTATGGGTTGGTTTCCACACTAAAAGACCCATGCTGGCAACTTCAACAGATTTTCCAGCTGCGGGGTTTTCTAGAGCAAATGCATAGGCCTCAAGTTGTGGAGAATAAAAAGCACCGCTATCTCGTTCAGAGTCTGAAACTTTACAATCGATTAAACCTGCCGTGCCGTCGTCATTTGTAGAAACAAGATCGTATTTTCCTAATATGCGCCAGCGAGTATCTTGCCCATTTACTTGAATTGGTTTGCTCTTTACGAACTCTCCCCATTTAGTAACTTTGCCTGGCCGAAGTGAGGGATCGATACTTGGCATATCAGCGTTCTGAAAATATTCCTCTTGAAGCGATGAGAAAGTGCCGACAAGTGGCATGACCATAGGGGCAGTAACTTTGTACCAGTACTTAACCCAGAGGCAACGCTTGCATGTAGATAGCCCAAAGGTTAAATCTGATGGTGAGATATTTTCGCGGGCTGGCTTAAGTGGTTTTTTCATAAGGGCAATTGTGTCGCTAGCTACTGACAATTGCTAAGAACAAAACGGAAAGCCCTAGCAAACACATAATGATTCCGCCGGTTGCGCGAAGCTTTACCAGTCGACTCGCATCCTTAGCCAGCCAAGCCCGCGCCGTTCCAGCCAGTAACCCCCACGAGCCATCGGAGATGAAGGCAAGAGTTGAAAATATCGCTCCGAGCAAAATCAGCTGGGCGGTTATGTGGCCTTTGTCGCGATCGATAAATTGAGGCAGAACTGCGGCGTAAAAAACTATCGCCTTGGGGTTTAACGCACCGACCCAAAAACCATCTCGCATTGAGCGAAGTGCACGCGGTGCTACATCACCTTGATTTGTCATATCTGCGGCGTGAATTTTACGATGTTTGATGGCATCGATGCCTAAATAGATTAAGTAAAGCCCGCCACCCCATTGAACTGCGGTGTATGCAAGATCTGAACGTTGCAAAATTGGACCAAGCCCAAGGGCAACAAATACGGATAGAACAAAAGAACCTGTGACATTTCCTGCAACTGTAAATACTGCAACTTTGCGACCCCAGGCGATGGCCCGAGCGATTACGAATAAAACGCTCGGGCCAGGCGCCAAGATAATAATCATCGCGGCAACGATGTATTCAGCTAAGCGCGAAGGAATTATCACAGGTCAGATATTAGTTATTGCCTCGACTTGATGCAATTGAACTAAGGATTCGGTACCCAATAACTGCAACCAAAGTTGCATTGATAATTCCACTAAATGTGTAATCACCCTTTGTCCATGACATATCTGAGATTCCAATAATCAAAGCAGATGCTGCAATGATTAAGTTAGTTGAGTTTGAAAAATCAACTTTGCCTTCGATCCAAATGCGAGCGCCAAGAACGCCAATCATTCCGAACAAAGCAACGCCAACTCCACCAAGGGCGCCGACTGGGGTAGCGCTTAGGACCGCGCCAAATTTTGGAGAAAGTGAAAGACCAACTGCGCCAAGACCTGCAATCCAGTAGGCAGCAGTTGAGTAGACACGAGTTGCTGCCATTACACCGATGTTTTCAGCATATGTAGTAGTACCCGAACCTCCACCGACACCTGCCAAAGTAGTTGCAAGACCATCTGCCATTAATGCAGTTCCCATTTGATCGTCAAGGTTCTTGCCAGTCATTGCCGCAACGGCCTTTACGTGACCAACGTTTTCGGCAATGAGAACTAGAACTACTGGCAAGAAGAGTACGATGGCTTTTGCATCAAAAGTAGGTGAAGTAAATGAAGGAAGCGCAACCCACTTAGCTGCTCTAATTGTTTCAGTCTTTACATCTCCTTGGATAAGCGCAACGACATAACCAACGACTAGACCAGCAAAGATGCTGATGCGGTTAAGGAAACCACGTGAAATAGCAGCGATCAATGCGATAGCTGCCAGCGTGATGATTCCAATCATTGGACCTTGGGCAAAGTTATTTTTTGCAGCACCGGCCAAATTAAGACCGATCACCATCACGATTGTTCCTGTCACAACTGGCGGCAATAGCCAGTTAATCCAATTGATTCCTGACTGGCGAACGATCAGGCCCACGGCGGCCAAGATTAAGCCCGTAACAACTACGCCACCAAGGGCTGCAGACATTCCACCACCGGCCTTAGCTGCGGCAATTGGTGCCAAGAACGCAAAGGATGAACCTAAATAGCTTGGAACTTTATTTTGAGTAAGTGCCAGAAAAAGCAACGTACCTACTCCAGAGAAGAAAAGCGTTGTTGTTGGGGGAAATCCCGTAATGATTGGAACGAGGAAGGTCGCGCCGAACATCGCAGCGATGTGTTGCAGGCCAACACCGATGGTGCGTGGCCAGGTTAGGCGTTCATCTGTTGAAACAACTGCGCCTTGGGCAAGATTCTTACCGTTGCCATGCAGTTTCCATGAGAGAAGCGACATTGTTTTTCGTCCTTTCAGATCTGACTAGGGGCCTCATACGAGCGGCACGAGGCACTGGGAAAAAGGGTAGGAGGTGTCGTGGGGATACTGAGGCGTACGCCACACCTTTAGAGAACCCAAAATCCACGCCTGAAGCGTGTTTGATTTGCGCCTGTCGGGCTATCGCAATAGATTACGGCTCGATATATCGAATAGATACATAACGCGATAGGTCATAGGCGATAGGAGGTAAGCACAATGCGATCACGTAGTGAATCACTTGAGTTCGCTCTCCTTGGCCTACTTTCTCAGACCCCACTACATGGCTATGAACTTCGAAAGCGCATGGGGGCGATTTTTGGCCCATTCCGCGCACTCTCATTTTCTGTTTTATATCCCCAGCTTCGTCGAATGATGGAGGCGGGATTAATTGAAGA
>WLCU01000076.1 GCA_009705165.1 Actinomycetota bacterium
ACGCTTCCGCTTTTTCTTCGTACCTTCGCTGCCCGCACCAGGTGCAGGGATCATGGAGCAAGGGTACTGCTCTAACCTTACTTATTGTGAACCACGCATTAGGAGCCGCAGGCGAGTTAGCCATTCGCTCACTTATTGAACGCGCCCCTCTGGCCAGCTCTTTGGCGCAGTCATTTAAAGCCGAAGGTTTTACTTTGGCGTTAGTTGGTGGACCTGTGCGCGATGCAATTTTAGGAAGATTGGGAAATGATTTAGATTTCACAACTAATGCACTACCAATGGACACAAAAAAGATTTTAAATAAATGGGCGGACAATATTTGGGATACCGGAATTGCCTTTGGAACTGTTGCGGGTAAACGCGGCGATACAACCGTTGAAGTAACCACATACCGAACCGAACATTACGATCCTGACTCACGTAAACCAGAAGTTGAATATGGAAAAGATATCCACGGAGATTTATCGCGCCGCGATTTTACCGTTAACTCAATGGCCCTCGAGCTAACAACAGATAAACCAGAATTTATTGATCCATTTAATGGATTACAAGATTTATCTGCCAAGATTTTGCGAACTCCAGGTCGACCAGGTGATTCTTTCAATGATGATCCGTTGCGAATGATGCGCGCGGCACGTTTTGCTAGCCAATTAGATTTCGATATTGCACCAGAAGTATTAGCCTCCTTGAAAGATTTGGCACATCGAATTTCAATTATTTCCGCTGAGCGTGTTCGTGATGAATTTACAAAAATACTAATGTCAAACAATCCACGCAAAGGAATCACATTATTAGTAGATACCGGACTTGCAGATTTAACTTTGCCTGAAATTCCCAAACTACGTTTGGAAGTTGATGAGCACCACCACCATAAAGATGTTTACGAGCATTCAATAACAGTTTTAGAACAAGCGATTGAACACGAAGATCGCTTAGGCGGACCCAACCTTGTAATTCGCTTAGCTGCACTTTTACACGACATCGGCAAACCAAAAACGCGTGCATTTATTGAGGGCGGCGGAGTTTCTTTTCACCATCACGAAGTTGTGGGTGCTCGTCTTGCTAAGAAACGCTTAAAAGAACTGCGTTTTGATGGCGATACCGTTGATGCCGTTGAACTCTTAACCACTCTGCATCTGCGTTTTCATGGTTACGGAGATGGAGAATGGACTGATTCTGCCGTGCGCAGATATGTGCGAGATGCCGGTGAATTCCTAGTACACCTTCATGTGTTAACCCGCGCGGATTGCACCACTAGAAATAAAAATAAGGCTGCTCGTTTAGCTGCAACATATGACTCACTAGAAGCACGTATTGCAGTTTTGATGGAGCAGGAAGAACTCTCAAAGATTCGACCTGATTTAGATGGACAACAAGTGATGGCGCTTCTTAACTTAAAACCATCGCGAGATGTTGGAGCAGCAATGGATTTTCTTATGGAGCTTCGATTGGAACAAGGACAAATCGGCGAAGAAAGAGCTACAGAGGAACTACTTAACTGGTGGAAAAACAGAAGTTCTAAGTAGTCGGATTCCAACTAAAAAGTATGCAGCACTGACGCACAATGGAACCGTTGAACCTAGACCAGAAGTAGGCAGAAGTAACGCTGCAATCAAACCACCAGTAACAATTGCCCCATTAACTAAAACATCATAGACGGCAAAAACACGACCTCTGTAGTAATCATCAATCTTGGACTGAACTAGCGCATCATTTGTAACTTTTAAATTCTGTCCAAAAAAAGAAGTTAAAAAAGCGGTAAGAATTAAAGTTACTTGTGTTTGCACAGTGGCCAGAATTAACGGACATGCAGCACTTGTAAAAATTGCAAATCTAATCCAACGATGTCGGCCAAATTTAGAAACCCCATAAGGGGCAAGGAAAGCTCCTAGAAAAACTCCAATTCCGGCAAAGGAAAGTGCATAACCAAAACCTTTTAAACCTTGTTCAGGAAATGCGGGATCATTAAAAGAGTTTCGCTCTAATAACAACGCAGTCAAAGTTAAGGCCGTTAAGCCACCTCGGTGAACCGCTGTAGCAAAAATTCCACGGGCGGCATCAGTGTGAACGCGTAGAAACTCAAACCCTTCACGCATATCTCTAATTCCTTGAGTGAAACTAGCGGCTTGAATTTCATGATCTTGTGGTCCAATTTCAAACTTATTAAGCCGGCTAGTTAAAAGTGCGGCAGCAAAGTACCCACCACTTGCAATTAATATAAGAAGCGCATCAGCGTGATTAGCCAAAGCCAATGTATCAACTAGGGCTCGAACACCAACACCGATTCCACCGCCGATGACAACCAAAACAGAACCACCTGTAACTGCCATTGCATTTGCAGTAACTAAAGATTTGGAATCAACAAGCAATGGCAAACCTGCAGAAAGCGCGGCAAGAATTAGGCGATTAATACCAAAAGCAATTAAAACAACTGCAGTTAGTTCTAGGCCCGTTGTGCCACTAAAGATAAAAAGTGCAACCAACAAGAGATTGACACTTCGAGCAAGGTTTGAAAAGAAAAGTGCACGTTGTCTGGAAACGCGATCTAAAACAGTTCCAACAAAAGGGCCAACAATTGAATAAGGCAACAACACAACTGCAAAACCTAAAGCCGCATTTAAAGCATTTGCCTGGCGTTCTGGGGAAAAAAGTACAAAGGAAGCTAGTGCACTTTGAAATATTCCATCTGTTGCTTGGCCGGTCCACCGCACCGCTAACAACCGCGAAAACCTTGGATGCCGCAGCAAACCAAAGAAGTTCATAATGAAGAGCGTACTGGCTTAATTAGGTTTATTCTTTGCAGTAATGAAATCGCAACGTTCGTTCATCGACTATTCACTCGATAAGCGCGCCACTTTGATGGCGCTCTTTCGCGGTGTGGTGGACGCCTGTGATGCCGACCCATACTTAATGCGGGCGGCGAAATGGCATGGCGAAAAAGTAGAGCGAAACTGTCCGGTCTGTAAGAAACACGAGCTAGTTGAACTTCGATACACATTTGGCGAACAACTCGGTCAGTACTCAGGTCGCATTAAGAACCCAAAAGAACTGCTCGAAATGGAAAGCGAATTCGGGGAGTTTCGTGTGTATATCGTTGAGGTTTGCCGCGGGTGTTCATGGAATCACCTATGTGCTTCATATGTTTTAGGTGATGGCCGCGAACGCAAGGCGCCCCGCAAGATACGTACCTTGGAGGACGAGGATTACGCCACACGGTAGCCTTAAGAAATGCGAACTTTCCTAATTCGATCAGCCATCTTTCTAAGCGGCATTGGTTTTGTAGCTGGGTCGGTTCTCTTTGCACTTGCTTATTTCACAGTTGAAATCCCTGATCCAAATGCATACGTAAATTCACAATCTACAATTATTCAATATTCAAATGGTGTCGAAATTGGACGAATTGGAACTCAAAACCGCCAAATTGTCCCATTAGCAAAAATTCCTTTGAATGTACGTCATGCAGTTTTGGCCGCCGAGGACAAGAATTTTTATTCAAACCGCGCATTTTCGGTTACTGGAATTCTGCGCGCAGTATTAAACAACTTACGCGGAGGATCATTACAAGGTGGTTCAACCATCACACAGCAATACGCAAAGACCGCTTTTCTAACGCCAAGCAGAACCATTCAAAGAAAGATTAAAGAGTTAGTAATCTCTATTAAGTTAGAAAATCAACTTTCAAAAGATCAAATCTTTGAAAGCTATTTAAATACTATTTACTTTGGCCGCGGCTCATATGGAGTTATGACCGCATCTCAACAATATTTCAATCGAAATGTTGGTCAGCTCTCTGATTCACAAGCTGCAGTTATTGCATCAATTCTTCGATCTCCTGGACTTTATGATCCAGCTTTTCAAAAAGGAAATGCCGAACGTTTAGCAGGCCGATTTGAGTATGTTAAAAATAATATGGTCGAAGCTGGTTGGTTAGACAAAGATGTTGCAGCGAAGATGGAACTCCCAAAAATCGCACCACGTGCAACTTCTGGTCAACTCAGCGGACCCAAGGGTCACATCATTGAAGCCGTACAAAAAGAGTTAGCAAAATTAGGTTTTAGCCAAGACCAACTTCTTGTTGGCGGGCTTGTCATTAAAACAACCCTTGATCAAAAAGCTCAACAATCTGCCGTAGATGCAGTTAATAAGTTTTACCCAACAAAGGCTCCAGATAATCTTCATATTGGTTTAGTTGCAATTCGCCCTGGAACCGGCGAAATCGTTGCTCTATATGGCGGCCGTGACTATCTAGCACGTCAATTAAGTGATGCGACTCAATCAATTGCTTTAGCTGGTTCAACTTTTAAACCATTTGCAATCATTGCCGGTCTTGAACAAGGCATCCCACTGACATCAATGTGGAATGGTGATTCGCCACAAGTTTTCGATGATGCCGGAAAACCATATGAAGTTTCTAACTACGGCAATGAAGGTTGGGGACAGATCGATTTGCTTTATGCAACTAAACATTCTGTTAACACCATCTTTGTTCCACTGGGAATAAAAGTGGGTCCAACTGCTGTCGTAGATGTTGCACGACGCGCAGGTATTCCAGAGTCAGTTGCGATGATGCCAACGCCTTCAGTTGTGCTTGGCGTTGCAAGCCCACATGTCATCGATGTTGCAAATGCGTATGCAACTTTTGCTGCTCAAGGAATTAAATCAAAACCTTATTTAGTTGCTCAAGTAATTGGTGCTAATAAAGGTGTCCTGTACGAAGGAAAGCAAGAGACGCAGGAAGTATTTTCTAAAGAAGTTATGGCTGATCTGACATATTCGCTTAAAGGTGTTGTAACTGGTGGAACTGGAGCCGCAGCACTTGCACTCGGTCGACCAGCTGCGGGTAAAACCGGTACATCACAATCAAATGCATCAGCTTGGTTCAGCGCGTACACCCCACAACTAGCTGCATCAGTTGCGCTGTTTAGAGATAGTGCATCAGAGACGCTCAACGGTATAGGTGGCTTGAACTCTGTAACTGGTGGAACTTTCCCGGCCAAAATCTGGACCGCCTTCATGAAAGGTGCGCTACGCGGGCAACCAATTATGGATTTTCCAGCACCTGTAAATATCGGAGGCTTAGAACCTGTAGTCATGACATCTGGCGGAGTTCAACACCGAAACCCATGACACTAGATGCGCACTAAAGCCTTCTTAATTTTGGCTGTATTGGCCGCGCTTGTC
>WLCU01000077.1 GCA_009705165.1 Actinomycetota bacterium
GAATCACGGACAGGATCTGCCGAGTCGATTGCCTCTTGAAGTTGACTAAGAGATGTACGCCTGGATGCTAAATCTTCGCGAACGCCTTCAATGATTGAATCTAAAACGCTCATAAAAGATCTCGCTCAGTTGGATCGATTCCCTTATCTAGCGCGCTCCAGGTATTTAATACGCGTGGTTTTCTTTCATATCGAGATGAAAGCTTGAATCTTTTTCCGAGTAAAATCACAAATGCATAAACGAAAACTATGCTGACAATTATGGCAATTGATTGATTCATTAGTTTTTGCGTAATCTATTCGCTGAATCAACTGCCATTAATACTGCAGCTGCTTTATTACGACACTCTTGATTTTCAGATTCTGGATCAGAGTCTGCAACGATTCCCGCACCTGCCTGAACATATGCAGTTCCATCATGAATTAATGCGGTGCGAATAGCAATACAGGTGTCGATGTTGCCAGTGAAATCTAAATAGCCAACGATTCCGCCATATACCCCACGACGCGTTGGCTCTAGCTCTTCAATGATCTCCATAGCGCGAGGCTTTGGTGCGCCAGATAAAGTCCCGGCAGGAAAGACTGAGAAAAGTGCATCTACTGGGGATGATTTCGAATCTAGTTTTCCGGTGACCGTGGAAACAATATGCATGACATGGGAATAGCGTTCTATATGCATGAAATCAATTACTTCAACTGTTCCAGGTGCGCATACTCGACCTAAATCATTGCGACCTAAATCAACAAGCATCAGATGTTCTGCGCGCTCTTTAGGATCTGCTAACAACTCTTCACCTAAACGATGATCTTCTTCGGGTGAAGCAGATCGCTTTCGGGTGCCAGCGATTGGGTGAATCATAACTTCGCGTTGATTTACTTTTACCAACGCTTCTGGACTTGATCCCACGATTGTTATTCCGTCATTAAAGCGAAATAAGTACATATATGGACTTGGATTATTTAGCCTCAACATCCGATAGACATCGATTGCATCAGCCGTACATGGCATTGAAAAACGTTGTGATAAAACGATCTGAAAAGCTTCTCCGGCAAGAATTTCTTCTTTAGCCTGTGCAATCTTGGTTTTGAACTCAACTGCGCTCATGTTGGCATCAAAAGTAGGTGTTGGGTGAGATTCAATTTGTGCAATGTCACCAGGTAGTGAAACCGCCAAATCTGCTTGCATACGATCTAAACGTTCGTTGCACGATGCAAAAGCTTCGTCAATTCGCTCGTCGCTTCCATCCCAGTTAATTGCATTTGCAATCAAAGTGATTGTGCCGTCGCTGTGATCTAAGACTGCTAAGTCGCTTGTGAGCATAAAACTTAACTCAGGTAGTGGTAAATCTTTAGTCGATAAATTTGGCAGTTTTTCCAATCGGCGCACCACGTCATAACCCATGAAACCAACTAAGCCACCAGTCAAAGGTGGTAAGCCTTCAATCTTGGGAGATTTTAAATGTGCAGCCGATTGACGAAGCGCTTCTAGCGGATCAATTCCAGTTGGCGCTCCAGCCGGGGCAACTCCCTGCCAATACGCTTTTCCATCTTTTTCACTCAACGTCGCTTCACTGCGAACTCCGATAAATGAATAACGCGACCAAGCACCACCATGTTCGGCAGATTCAAGTAAGAAAGTATTTGAAGCGTTCTTGCTGAGCTTTTTGTAAACTCCTAATGGTGTTTCGCCGTCTGCCAATAATCTTCGTGAAACCGGAATTACATTTGAAACTTTTGCATAGGCGCGAAACTCGTCGAGGTTCATTGAGAAAATTCCAATGGTTGGTGGAAACAGCTTTGATTTCCAGTGTGACAAGCCGTGCCAATTTGATTTACTGTCACAAGAAGTGAATCACCATCGCAATCAAGGGCTACAGATTGGACCTCCTGAAAATGACCAGAGGTTGCACCTTTCACCCACAGCTCATTGCGTGATCGAGACCAATACGTTGCTTTCTTAGTCGATAAAGTTAAGGCAAGTGAGTCTGTGTTCATGTATGCCAGCATCAAAACTTCTTTGCTGCTTGCATCCTGAACCACGGCAGGAATCAAAGTTGAAGCATCTTTGAGCAGGGCCTCAATACCTGGATTCAATTCGCTCATGGACTAATTCTGCCTTACTTAGGCGAAGTGACGCGCACTGGATAATTATGTGAAGTGAGGTAGTTCTTGACATCACCTATGCGGTGAATTCCAAAGTGAAAGACGCTGGCCGCAAGCAACGCATCGGCTCCTGCATCGAGGGCGGCAGCAAAATCGCTCAATGTCCCAGCACCGCCACTTGCTATAAGTGGAACCTTTGAAACAGCCCGTACTGCAGTGATCATTCCGATGTCATATCCGGCTCGGGTGCCATCGGCATCCATTGAGTTCAACAAAATCTCACCGACACCAAGTGCACAGGCCTTTTCGACCCAAGCCAGTGCATCTATATCTGTTCCTTCGCGGCCACCATGTGTGGTTACTTCAAAACCAGACTCGGTACGTGCGCGTCGGGCATCTACTGATAAAACTAAAACTTGTGCACCAAAACGATCTGCAATTTCGGCGATTAATTCAGGCCGGGCAATTGCTGAGGTATTAATTGAAATTTTATCCGCACCTGCACGAAGTAGCCGATCAACATCTTGCACACTTCGGATTCCGCCACCAACAGTAAGTGGGATAAAAACTTGCTCTGCCGTTCGGCGAACAACATCTAAAGTGGTTTCTCTACCAACAACACTTGCTGAAATATCAAGAAAGGTTAATTCATCAGCCCCTTCGATTCCGTACACCGAAGCCATTTCAACTGGGTCGCCAGCATCGACTAGATTGGTGAAGTTAACTCCCTTAACCACACGACCATCAGTTACGTCCAGGCAGGGAATTATTCGAACTGAGAGTGTCATTTGCCAGTCAACTCCAACGCTTGTGCCAAAGTAAATGCACCTGCATACAAAGCTTTACCAACAATCGCACCTTCAACACCCGATGCATTCAGATCACACAACGCTTGAATATCTGAAAGTGATGATATTCCCCCACTTGCAATCACCGGCATATTAGTTGCGGCACAAACTGATTTGAGAAGTTCTAAATTTGGTCCGGCCAACGTGCCATCTTTAGTTACATCAGTTACTACATAGCGCTGGCATCCATCTTTATCTAAGCGCGCCAATGTTTCGAATAAATCCCCACCCTCTTTGGTCCAACCGCGGGCTGCAAGCACATGTCCACGCACATCTAAACCAACTGCAATTCGATCTCCATATTCACCAATTACTTTGGCGGTCCAATCAGGATCTTCTAGGGCGGCAGTTCCTAAGTTAATTCGACGGCATCCCGTTGCCAATGCGCGCTTTAAAGATTCGTCATCTCTAATTCCACCTGAAAGTTCGACTTTAATATCAAGTTCCCCAACAACTTGGGCAAGTAATTCGGCATTGCTACCGCGGCCAAATGCTGCGTCTAAGTCAACAAGATGTAACCATTCAGCACCCGCGGCTTGAAACTCCAAAGCCACTTCCAGCGGTGCGCCGTAAATACTCTCTTGGGAAAGCTCACCTTGAACCAGACGAACTGCGCGACCATCTTTAACATCTACCGCAGGTAAAAGTTCTAAGTAACTCATAGTTTTTTCGTCCAATTCTTAATTAAGGCAAGTCCTGCATCTCCTGATTTTTCAGGGTGAAACTGCGTTGCTGATACATAATCATCTTCAACTACAGCAAGAAATCTTTCACCGTAAGTGCTCCAACTTTGCTTTTGCCCAACCGCCTGCTTTGCTGCATATGAGTGAACAAAATAGAAGAATTGATCTTCAATACCTGCCAGCAACTCTGAAGTCTCCGCAACTTCAACTGTGTTCCAACCCATGTGAGGAAGAATCGGTGCATCTAATTTTGAAACTTCGGCGTCCCATATCCCCACACCTACATGCGGAGCATTTTGTGCATGCTCACTTCCTTGCGAAAAAAGGATCTGCATTCCAACACAAATGCCAAGCACAGGCCGCTCTCTTGAGATTCTTTCCCGAATAATTGATGCGCCATCAACTGCATTCAAACCCTGCATGCATGAAGCAAATGCACCAACTCCAGGAACAACTAGACCTTTGGCTTCTAAGGCAACAGAGCGATCTGATGTGATAACTACATCCATGCCCGAAGTTGCAAATGCGCGTTGAGCAGAACGCACATTGCCAGAACCGTAATCAAGAATTGCGATCAAAGAGAGCCTTTAGTCGATGGGATTCCTGCAACTCTGCCATCTTTTGAAACTGCATCACGTAAAGCGCGAGCAACGGCTTTGAACTGTGCTTCAAAAACATGGTGAGCGTTACGGCCTTCTAATACTCTAATGTGCAACGCAATCCGTGCCTCGGCCACAATTGATTCCCAAATGTGTTTTCCAAGCGTTGTATCAAAATCTCCAATTAGTTCCACAATTTCTGGTTGGCGGTGAACTAAATATGGCCGCCCTGATAAATCAACCGCTGCCTGCACAAGAACTTCATCGAGTGGAACCATCGAATCGCCAAATCTGCGAATTCCAACTTTATCCCCCAGCGCTTCTCGTAGCGCCTGACCAAATGCAAGTGAAGTATCTTCAACACTGTGATGAGAGTCCACATCAACATCGCCAGTTGTTTTGATTGTTAAATCAAATCCAGAGTGTTTACCAAGCTGCGACATCATGTGATCAAAAAAAGGAACTCCCGTAGAAACATCAATGATTCCTTGACCATCAAGGTTTAATTCGACTAAAACGCTTGATTCTTTGGTAGTTCTTTCAACTCGTGCAGTTCTCATGATGGATCTCCTTGGACAAGTTCTGCCAATGCAGAAATGAAGAGTTTATTTTCGGCTTCATTGCCTACGGTTACGCGCAAATATCCGGCGATGCCAACATCTCGGATGAGGACACCTTTTGCCAGTAAGTCACTCCAAAGTTTAGAGGCATCTGGCTTAAAACCTGTAAATAAAATGAAATTTGCGCTACTTGGAATTGTTTGAAGCCCCAGCTTGTTAAGGCCCTCCACCAACTCTTCGCGTGCAGCTATTAAGGTCGAGATATTTCCTAACAGTTCATCCTTAAAATCTATTGCAACGCTTGCTGCCGCCTGGGTTAGTGCACTTAGGTGATACGGCAATCTGACCAACATCATTGCATCTACAACTGCTTTGTC
>WLCU01000078.1 GCA_009705165.1 Actinomycetota bacterium
CTAGCCAAGCTGTAACCACATTTCTGTTTTGAGCGTGAAACAAGCGAACTCGTAGTTTAGAGGGCGGGGCGTAATAAGGGAAATCGGCCTTTTTGAATTACACGCCTGTAACTCAGGCCACAACTAGCCCCGCTTTACGCTAAAAACCGATGTTGCTAGCAAGACTGAAAGGCCAATAAAGACCGCCCCCACCCCTGATGCTGCAGCGACCGCCCCTGCGATCGCCGGAGTTAAGAACTGGCCTAAACGGTTTCCCATCAATCGGGCCGATACGGCTAGTGCCCGCTCGGAGCTTTGGGTTTTTTGAGAAACCAATGACATCGTTAAGGGTTGGCCAATGCCAAGTGAAAAACCTGCAATGAAAACAACGACACCTAATGAAACGACCGAATGTGCAAAAGCCATGGCCAAACATGCAGCAACAGAGACGCATGTGCTCCATAAAAGAAGTTTATAAGTGCTAAACCATGAACTTAACTTGCCAAGAAATAAACGTGACAACATTGTGGTGCCCGCTCGGATCGCCAAAATCGCACCAATTGCATATGGCGAAAACCCATTTTCAGTTCCAAACAATGGCATAAACACTACGAGCACATCAGCTGCCGAAGATATTGCTAATGAAATATATATTGCAGCAAGAATTCCAGGTCTGCGCATTAGGTCAATTGCTGCCTTATATGTCCCTTTATTTTCTTGTTGAGCTACAACTGTCGGATGCTCACTACGCCATTTAATTACAGGGAAAAGCGCTAGAACTGAAAGAAATAACCCAAGAAGAAATGCATGGGAAGTAGATTTTGGAAGATTGCCATTTGAACCAGCAACAAATACTGCCGCGATAGGTCCAAGCATCTGACCGAATGAGGCGCTAAAAGTGTAAAAGCCAAAGTATTTTTCGTAATAATCTTGTGGTGCTCGGAGCGCAACCATTGATTGACCACCAACCATGCATGCCAAGTGCGATAAGCCAGCAGCAGCTGAAGCAATTGCTAGAAATAGAATTGAATTAGAAAAAATCAGAGCGCTAGAGGTTGCAATCATTGCCAACGTTCCCAAAATTATGAATTTCGATTCGCCTAATCGCCCAACAAGTCGGCCAAACTGTAAAGCCAACAACACAGGAAAGATTGCATAAATCGTTGCAATCAAACCAATCTGCGTTGGGCCTGCATCAAGTTCAATGGCCTTATATGTAATCATTGGTCGCAACACATAAATTGTTGCTTGCGTAAGTGTTGATGAGACCAGAAGGGGTTTAGCCCAAGGTAAAAGCTTTTCTGAACTCATCTATTTCTTTAGAGAAAACTTCTTTTTAAAGTTCCAGATCAAAGGTCCGATAATCACCAAAATCAAGAGGCTATAAATAAACTTTGGGAAGCCTCCTGCAATGAGTATGTGCCAATCACCTTGGCTAATCTGCAGCGCACGCTTGAACTGTAGTTCTGCTAGAGGGCCCAGAATTACACCAATAATGAGTGGCGTAATTGGGACGCCAAATCTTCTGAACAAGAATCCGAGAACGCCAACTGCCAGTGCAACCTGCAAATCAAAAGTTGAGTTATTAAGTGCATAGGCGCCAAGTAGCGCAAAAGTCGTAATTCCTGCATATAAGTAATGACTTGGCACTTTTAGAAGTAATACCCAGAAACGAATCAGTGGAAGGTTTAGGACAAGAAGCAAGGTATTTCCAATAAATAGCGAGGCGATTAATCCCCAAACAACTTCGGGATTTGTCTGAAAAAGCATTGGGCCGGGCTGAATGTTAAATGATTGGAAAGCAACCAACACAACTGCGGCAGTTGCTGACGTTGGTAAACCTAAGGCAAGCATTGGAACTAATACGCCAGCAGCATTTGCATTATTTGCTGCCTCTGGACCTGCCACGCCTTCAATCGCACCTTTACCAAATTCATCTTTATTTTTAGATAGTGCCTTCTCGACACCGTAAGACAAGAAAGTTGGAACTTCCGAACCACCTGCCGGTATTACGCCTAAAGGAAAACCAATTGCAGTACCTCTTAGCCAAGGTTTCCATGATCGCTTGAAATCTTCTTTCGTCATCCAAGCTTTGCCACTCATTTTCAAAACACTCATGTCAATAATCTGATGGCGGCTTGCTAGATAAAGTGCTTCACCGAGAGCAAAAATTGCAACGATGACCGTAACAGTTTCAATTCCATCGATTGCCGCCATGTTTCCAAAAGTTAATCGCAATGCACCTGATTGAAGATCTGCGCCAACAAGACCTATGACCAGGCCAACTGCTAGAGCAACTAATCCTCGAATCCGTGAAGATCCAAGCAATGTTCCAACCGTTGTAAAGGCCAGAATAATTAACGCCAAATAGCCTGCAGGCTGAATAGTTAGTGCTACATCTGCCATTACTGGAGCACCAAAAGCCAAAAGTAAAGTTGCGATAGTTCCTGCAACGAATGAGCCAATTGCAGCGGTTGCCAGTGCAGCCCCTGCACGCCCAGCTTTGGCCATTTTATTGCCTTCGAGTGCGGTGATTACCGAACCGCTTTCACCCGGCGTATTAAGCAAAATTGAAGTTGTAGATCCACCATACATAGCGCCGTAATAAATTGCGGCAAACATAATTAATGCTGAAGTTGGATTAACGGTTAAGCAAATTGGAAGTAGTAGTCCGATAGCAAGGGCTGGCCCAATACCAGGCAAAACTCCCACGAGTGTTCCCAGAAAAGTTCCAAGTAACCCAAACATTAAATTTGTGGCAGTGAAAGCTGTTTGAAAGCCATCAATTAACATTGAAAAACTATTTCCCATTGCTTAGCATCCCTTCAAACAGACCTGAAGGCAGATTAATATTTAAGCCTTTTGTAAATGAAAAATAGACAATAACCGCAAAAATTAGACTTACTAGAAAATCTTTTGCATATTTGCGTGAACCAAATCCATATGAAACGCCAAAAAAACAAATTGTTGCCGCGACTATGTAGCCCGCAGTTTGCAACAAAATCACATGTAGTCCGATTGCGGCTGCAACGATGAGCAACGTTCGGTAATTCACGGGGATGAGTGGAGCGCCAGATTCATCACCATCAGGAGTTCCGTGGTTTCCTCTTAATAGATCAAGAATTAAACCCAATCCAATGAGAGAGGTAAAAGCTGCAACGATATAAGGAAATGTCTGCGGGCTAACAATTGAAGAACCCTGTGGAATATCCATTCGTGATGTATCCCAGGCAACAAAAATGCCAAGCAGGAAGAGTGAGCTGGCAAATGCCAGCTCACTCTTACCATGCTTGGTAACTTTCTTTAGAATCAAATTAGATTCCAAGACCCTTCATTACAGAGTTGATTTCAGGAATGTGCTTTTCAAGGAAAGACTTGAACGCTGTTCCTGCAACAAACTCGTTGTCCCACTTATTTTTCTTGAGCTGCTCAGCCCAAGCTGGTGAGACGTGCATGATGTCAATTACCTTAACCATGTTGAGGTAATCAGCCTTTGAAAGATCTGCTGGGGCCATGATTCCGCGCCAGTTTCCGTAAACAAGATCGTAACCTTGTGAAACGAAAGTCTTAGCTTTGATACCAGCAAGTGGTTTGGCTGAAGAGATTCCTAGGTAACGAAGCTTGCCTGTAGCTACATATGGTGCGAAGTCTAGAGCGCCAGAAATACCAACTTGTGTTGAATTGCTAAGTAGTGAAGTAATAACTTCTGGACCACCTGAGAATACAACATAGTTTAATTTCGTTGGATCGATGCCGGCCTTTTGTGCCAGTAGACCCATCACTTGATGATCGACTCCGCCTTTGTTACCGCCAGCGATTGCAACGCCGTTTGGCTTTGCAGAAAGATCATCCATGAGTTGCTTTAATGTACGGTACTTAGAATTTGCTGGAACAACAATTCCATCGTATTCACGCAAGATTTTTGCAATTGGTGTTGAGTCCAATAGATTCAATTTAGATTTATTTGAATAAAGTCCACCAGTCATTGCAATACCTGTAACCATTGCAGCTTCTGGCTTTGCCTTAATTTCTTGGAATGCACCAAGACCAACAGCTCCACCAGCGCCTGGCTTGTAAACAGATGATGCTGAAGTTAACAATCCCTCTGCCTTAAGTGAATCTGCGATTGCATCAGCAGTTAATGAGTATCCACCTGGGTTTGCTGGAATGGTCCAGTCAATGTTTTTTAGTGGCTTAACATCTTTGTACCACCATTTGTTCATGCCCTTAAAAGATCCTGTTGTAACAGCAAGGCATGTCAGATCAGTTCCATCAACGCCACGGCCTTTAGCAATTTTTCCGGCCTTAGCTGCTGCTGCGGTGCAGTCATCTCCGACTGTTGCTTTGTCAGCAGGCTTGATGGCAGCGTTAGCTGGAAGTGTCGTTCCTGCAAAAACAGCAACTGCAGTTGCTGCGATTGCGAAACGAATAAAAGAATTCTTTCTCATCAATGAGTCTCCGTAGTTTCTTCCTCCGAGGGTGAAGGCTGAGGAAAAAGTAGTGCCTAGAGGTTAGGTTTGTAAGGTTATTTAGGTAACAAAACGGTAATTATTTATGCCAAGAGGTTAGAAATCTCAATACCAAACCTTTGTAGCTCGCTTTTGCCACCATCGAGTGAAGTTAATACGAAAGGTTTGCCATCTGGGCAGATTGCATATGAATGTTCAAAGTGGGCACCCCGAGAACCATCTGTAGAAATGACGGTCCAATCATCTTTTAACACCTTAGTTCGAGCAGATCCACGGGTAATCATTGGTTCAATGGCTAGGGCTAAACCCGGAGTGATTTCAGGACCTTGTCCTGCGCGACCAAAGTTAAGTACATGCGGTTCTTGGTGCATCTCAGTACCAATTCCATGCCCACCGTACTCCTGCAAAATTCCATACTTTCCTTGCGAATTGATGTATTGCTCAATTGCATTACCAATATCAGAAAGCTTTGCACCATTCTTACCGGCAGCAATTCCCCGCCACATGGATTCTTCGCACACATCCATAAGTTTTTGATCTTCAGGATTTACTGAACCAACTGCAATTGTGAAAGCGGCATCACCATGCCAGCCATCAACGATTGCTCCGCAGTCAATTGACACAACATCGCCATCATTGATTATTCGATCTCCTGGAATTCCATGAACAATTTCATCATTGACTGACAC
>WLCU01000079.1 GCA_009705165.1 Actinomycetota bacterium
CGGTTCGCAAGTTGAAGCAGATGCGGCAATCAAATGCGTTCAGACCGCTCTAGATTGTGGCATCACTACATTTGATACTGCAGATGTTTATGCAGGAACTCGTGCAGAGAAAGTTCTAGGCAAAGCACTCAAAGGCGTACGCCGTGAGTCATATGAGCTTTTTACTAAGGTCTACTGGCCAACAGGTCCAGGCAAGAATGACCGTGGACTTTCACGCAAACACATAATTGAATCATGTAACGCTTCACTTAAAAGATTGCAAACAGATCACATCGATCTGTATCAGATGCATAGATTTGATTTTGAAACACCACTTGAAGAATCCCTCAGCGCTTTTGATGATCTTATTCGCGCGGGTAAAGTCCATTACATTGGTTTTTCAGAGTGGACCGCGGCACAAATTGCAGCAGCGCTTACGATTCAAGATGCCCGCGGCTATAACCGTTTTGTTTCTAGCCAGCCACAGTACTCAGCCCTTTGGCGCGTAATCGAAGCCGAAGTTGTCCCACTTTCTCAAAAAGAGGGTATTGGTCAAATTGTCTGGTCACCTATGGCACAAGGAATTCTCTCTGGTAAATATCTACCTGGGAAAAAACCACCAGCTGGTTCGCGTGCTACTGACAAAAAAGGTGGAGCTGGGATGATTTCACGTTGGATGCGCGATGATGTTTTAACAGCCGTGCAAAAGTTAAAACCAATTGCAGATCAAGCTGGTCTAACAATGTCGCAGCTATCGGTTGCTTGGGTCTTACAGAATCCAAATGTTTCTTCAGCAATTGTTGGTGCAACAAAACCATCACAGGTTAAGGAAAATGTTAAAGCTGCCGGAGTGAAATTGGATGCCAACACAATGGCGGCAATTGATAAAGCTCTGGGCAAACTTCCCGAAATGGATCCTGCTCAAAACATTAGCCCTAATCCAAGAGCTTAATTAACTACGTCACCAACTTTAGTTTGAGGGTGTGGTGCGCGAAGACGACGCATCTGAGTTGATCGAAGCCAGGCGTACATGGCTAGGCCCTTGGTTTCTGAGCCAGGAAATTTCTGACCCATTAATCTCTTTATTTTTCTTCCAAGAAACACACCATCAACAACGGCAATCAGTAGTACTGCGTACATCAATGCAATTGCCCCAAATTGGATTGCAGGAATCTGAATCAATGTAAGTACCAAAACGACGAAAATGATTGGCAAGAAATATTCACCGATTGAACGACGTGCATCGACATAGTTGCGAACAAATCGTCGTTCCGGGCCACGATCGCGCGCCGGTAAAGCGTTGTCATCGCCACGTAAATATGCAGCACGAGATGCAACACGATCTTGACGTGAGGCCAACTTAGCTGCTCGTTTTTGCTCTTTAGTAACTACAGGTGCCAGGGATGAAACCTTGACCTTTGCTTGAGCATCCTTGCGCTTTGGCGTAGGTCGACCTTTTCCAGTTGATTCAGTAGTCATGGCGGTAACTATAGAGCCAAGGTGCCGGCGGACATGAAAATTGCGTCAATGACTTAACTCGCAAAGCCCTGAAATGGCAGGTAGGATTTAGCCAAACAAGGAGAGAAAATGACAACTGAAGTAACAACCACTGGTCTTGCACTTACTGATGTAGCTGCCGCAAAGGTCGCTGCACTTTTGGCACAAGAAGGTCGCGACGACCTTAATTTACGTGTGGCTGTTCAACCAGGAGGCTGCTCAGGTCTTCGCTATCAGCTTTACTTCGATGATCGCAATCAAGATGGCGATATCGTGCGCGAATTTGGTTCAGTTAAAGTCGTTGTAGACAAGATGAGCGATCCTTATTTAATGGGCGCTACTGTGGATTTCGTTGACACCATTGAAAAGCAAGGCTTCACAATTGATAATCCAAATGCACAAGGCTCTTGTGCGTGCGGCGATTCATTTAACTAATAAGCACCTGTTTACGCCCTAGTATCGCTACATGAAAATTGGGGTAGCGGGCTCAGTAGGTCTTGATCATTTAATGACTTTCTCCGGAAAGTTCACTGACTCATTTGTCACAGGTTCACTTGAAAAAGTTTCCCTCTCATTTTTAGTTGATAGTTTGGATGTACGCCGTGGGGGATGCGCGGCAAATATCTGTTATGGAATGGGTGTCTTAGGACTTAATCCAGTTTTAATTGCTGCGGTCGGAAAAGATTGGGCAGATTATGAAGCCTGGTTATCGCGCCATGGCGTAGACACTTCACACGCATTGGTTTCGACTTCTTTGTACACCGCGCACTTTATGGTGACAACCGATGATGATCTCAATCAAATCGCATCTTTTTTTCCTGGTGCAATGAGTGAAGCACGCAATATTGAACTTGCTCCCATCATGGAAAAAACAGGTCGCTTCGACATAGTCGTAATTTCACCTGATGATCCTGAAGCGATGCTTCGGCATTCAGAGGTCTGCCGCCAAGAAGGAATCGCTTTTGCTGCCGACCCATCTCAGCAGATGGCGCGAATGAGCGGTGATGAAATTAAACTCTTAATCGATGGCGCGGCCTATCTATTTTTGAATGAATATGAATTAGCCCTGGCCATGCAGAAAACAGGCTGGAGTGATCGAGAGATTCTTGAGCATGTGAAAGTCAGAGTTGTGACTCTGGGTTCTAATGGGGCAAAAGTTGAAAGCGCAGCGGGGGAGTTTGTTCAAGTGGGCGTGCCTAAGGAGAAATCCAAAACCGACCCCACCGGAGTTGGCGACTCTTTTAGATCAGGTTTTATCGCCGGTCTAGCTTGGGGCTTAAACCACGAGCGCTGTGCCCAACTGGGCTCGTTAATCGCCACCTATGTCATCGAGACAATGGGCACCCAGGAGTACCGCTTTACGTCAGCTGAATTTTTGGCAAGATTTGAAGGCGCGTACGGCGCTGAAGCAGCAGCAGAAATCGCTCAGCATCTAAAGTTTTAGGCGTTATTTCTGTGACACGAACCACCGGGCTAGCACTCTAGGCAGGTGCCACGTTAAGCGCGTTTGCGCTCTATCCTTACCCTCATGTCGCTAACAAAGCTCAAGGGCCTGCGCGCCCTTCTTCTAATTGCCCCAGCCTTACTTCTTACGAGTTGCTCAAAAGTATCTGGACTTGGCTTTGAAGATGGACTTTCAAGCGTGAATGATCAATCTTTGTCATTGTGGCAAGGTGCATGGATCACTGCATTTATCGTTGGCGGAATTACTTTAGTTTTGATTTTATGGCCAGCAATTTTCCACCGCGCTAAAAAAGATGGGCCAGAGTTTCCAAAGCAAACTCAATACAACATTCCCATTGAAATTGTTTACACAGTAATTCCATTTTTAATCGTTGCGGTACTTTTTTTCTTTACGGCTAAGAAAGAAAGCGTAATCTCGGCGAAGACAGATACGTACAAGCATGAAATTACGGTTGAAGGTATTCAGTGGTCTTGGCAGTTTGGTTACCCAGAAGCGGGACCTGACGCAGTTGTAACTGGAACACCTGCGCAGCCACCAGTGCTTTATGTTCCCCTAGGCGAACGAGTTCGCTACACAATTACTTCAAACGACGTCGTTCATGGTTTTTGGATTCCCGCTTTCATGATTCAAATGCAAAATCTTCCTGGTGTAACAAATCACTTGGAGTTCACTGCAAATAAACTTGGTGATTTTCCTGGTCGATGCAACATTCTTTGCGGCCGCAATCACTCGCAGATGTTATTTACCGTTCGAGTTGTAACACCAGATCAGTACAAGGCATATCTTGAAACAATTAAGGGGAGCGCAGCATGACAACCTTTGCAGAACGCCCAACAGTTACAGATCTGCCACCACTGCCGCCTAAAAAGGGCAAAGCTTTTGTTAAATGGATGACCTCAACTGATCATAAGACAATCGGTTACTTATATTTAATTACTTCATTCGCTTGGTTCTTAATTGGCGGTGTTCTCGCCCTACTCCTAAGAAGTGAATTAGCCCGTCCGGGTATGCAGTTCTTGAGTGCAGAGCAGTACAACCAGATCTTTACGATGCACGGAACAATTATGCTGCTGATGTTTGCAACGCCACTGTTTGTTGGTTTTGCCAACGTGATTATGCCGCTACAAATCGGCGCCGCAGATGTGGCTTTCCCGCGACTAAACATGCTTTCGTACTGGCTTTACTTATTTGGTGGAACCATGGCTTTTGCCGGTTTCTTATCGCCAGGTGGAGCAGCATCATTTGGTTGGACAGTTTATGTTCCGCTTTCAAACTCAGTTTATTCACCAGGTATCGGCGCTGACTTATGGTTATTAGGCCTAGCAGTCGGTGGTATCGGAACAATTCTCGGGGGCGTTAACTTCATTACAACGATTTTTACTATGCGCGCACCAGGTATGACTATGTTTCGTATGTCAATCTTTTCGTGGAACGTACTTCTAACTTCAATTTTGGTTCTGCTTGCATTCCCTCCTCTTGCAGCTGCGCTTTTAGGTCTTGAATCAGATCGTATATATGGAACCCATCTTTTTGATCCTGCAAACGGCGGCGCAATGTTGTTCCAGCACTTGTTCTGGTTCTTTGGCCACCCTGAGGTTTATATCTTGGCCTTGCCGTTTTTTGGTATCGCTACAGAGATTTTGCCAGTCTTTAGCCGTAAGCCAATCTTTGGTTACAAAGGATTAATTGCAGCCACTATCTCAATTGCTGCGCTTTCAGTTTCTGTATGGGCCCACCATATGTTTGCAACAGGTCAAGTTCTTCTACCGTTCTTCTCATTTATGACGTTCCTGATCGGTGTTCCAACAGGTGTTAAGTTCTTTAACTGGATTGGAACAATGTGGCGCGGCAATGTCACTTTTGAAACACCAATGCTTTGGGTTATGGGCTTTCTCGTGACATTTCTTTTTGGTGGCTTAACTGGAATTATTCTGGCTTCTCCACCACTTGATTTCGCAGTTTCAGCAAGTTATTTCGTTGTAGCGCACTTTCATTACGTGCTCTTTGGAACTGTTGTCTTTGCGATGTTTGCCGGTTTCTACTTCTGGTGGCCAAAGATGACTGGCCGAATGCTTAATGAACGTCTGGGAAAAATTCACTTCTGGACAACTTTCTTTGGTTTCCACCTAACATTTTTAATCCAGCACTGGTTAGGAATTAAGGGCTTCCCACGACGTTATGCCGATTATTTGCC
>WLCU01000008.1 GCA_009705165.1 Actinomycetota bacterium
ACTTGCAGCGCTTTTGGATAACCACATTCATCATGGCAACGAACTAAATATCGATGTTCGTCGCATTGCTTGGAAGCGCGTAGTAGATATGAATGATCGTGCATTGCGCGAAATTGTTGCCTCTCTAGGTGGCGTCGGCAATGGATATCCTCGAAGCGATGGCTTCGACATTGTTGTGGCATCAGAGATTATGGCTATTTTCTGCCTTGCTACGTCAATTGAAGATCTCAAGGAAAAAATTGGCAAAATTGTTGTTGGTTATACCAAAGATAAAAAGCCAGTTCTTGCAAGTGATCTAAAAGCAGAAGGTGCAATGACTGTCATCTTGAAGGATGCATTCCAACCAAACTTGGTGCAGACTCTTGAAAACACACCAGCCTTTATTCACGGCGGACCATTTGCAAATATTGCACATGGTTGCAACTCTGTAGTTGCTACAACATCTGCCATGAAGCTTGCAGACTATGTTGTTACTGAAGCTGGCTTTGGTGCAGACCTTGGTGCTGAAAAGTTCATCGATATTAAGTGCCGTAAGTCGGGCCTACGTCCATCTGCTTGCGTGCTTGTTGCAACTATCCGAGCCATTAAATATCACGGTGGCGCAGATCTAAAGACAATTACAGAAGAAAATCTTCCCGCACTTGAAGCAGGGCTTGTAAACCTTGAACGTCATATCAATAACATCACTAAGGTCTACAACCTTCCATTGGTAGTTTCAATCAACAATTTCACAAGTGATACTGCTGCCGAAGTTGAATTACTACGTAAGCGCGTTGAAGCACTTGGCGTAAAGATTGTGCTTGCAACTCATTGGGCCGATGGTGGCGCAGGTGCTGCAGATTTGGCACATGCTGTGGTTGAACTTTGTGAAAAGCCTCAAGCAATGACATTTGTTTACGAAGACAGTGCAACTTTGTGGGAGAAAATCAATGCTGTTGCGACAAAGGTATATGGCGCAAAAGATGTAACTGCCGATGCAAAGGTGCATTCAAAACTTAAAGAGCTTGAAGCATCTGGATATGGCAATTTCCCTATCTGTGTAGCAAAAACCCAGTATTCCTTCTCAACTGATGCCGCCCTTCGTGGAGCTCCAAGTGGACACACAATTAATGTCCGCGAAGTAAAACTCTCAGCAGGTGCAGAATTTATCGTGATGATTTGCGGAGAAATCATGACAATGCCTGGTCTGCCAAAGGTTCCAGCGGCAGAGCGAATTGATTACGTTGATGGAAAGGTTGTTGGACTCTTCTAATGAAGTATTCGCCTTGGTCAAAAGATGCAGCGCTAGTTGTTCTTGCGACCCTGCGCGAAGAAAAAGGTCCAGTATTGATGGCATTGCAAGCTATTCAAAATGAGTTTGGTTATGTTCATGGCGAAGCCGTTGGTTTAGTGGCCAATTTCTTCAATAAATCACGGGCCGATGTTCATGGAGTTCTTACTTTTTATCACGATCTACGCACCACGCCTGCCACAGATAATCAGATATCAATCTGTGTTGCAGAAGCCTGCCAAGCAGTAGGTTCGCGTCAATTAGAAAAAGATGTCAAAACCAAATTTGGTGCAGAAGTTCATGATGGTTACTGCTTTGGTAACTGCGCACTTGGTCCATGTGCAATGGTCAATGGAGCAATAGTTGGCCGAGCAACGCTAGATAAGATTGCGAAGGCACGTACATGAAGATCTACGTACCAGGCGATAGCGCTGCAATCTCAGTTGGCGCAGATGAAGTAGCAGCAGCGATAGCTTCAAAAGTTAGCGGCGCCACAATTATTCGAAATGGTTCACGTGGTGCGTTATGGCTAGAACCAATGGTTGAAGTGGAAACGGCTAAAGGTCGCGTTGCTTATGGGCCAGTAACTGCCGAAGATATCGATTCTTTAATTGCTGCGGATTTTCTTGTCGGTGGCGCGCATCCTCTTTGCCAAGGTTTAACTGAAGAAATCGAATGGCTTGCCAGTCAAGATCGTGTGACATTTAAACGAGTAGGCGTAATCGATCCGTTTTCTCTTGCCGAGTACGAAGCACATGGGGGATTAGTTGGTTTGCGCCGCGCAATCTCTTTAACATCATCTGCCATCATCGATGAAGTCACCGAATCAGGGCTTCGTGGACGCGGCGGGGCAGGCTTTCCTGCCGGTATTAAGTGGAAGACCGTTGCAGGCGCAGCAAGTGATCAAAAATATATCTGCTGTAACGCTGATGAGGGCGACAGTGGAACTTTTGCCGACCGCATGCTTATTGAAGGTGACCCATTTACTTTAATTGAAGGCATGACTATTGCGGCAATCGCAGTTGGCGCAACTCAAGGCTACGTGTATCTGCGCTCTGAATATCCCTATGCAATTAAAACTTTGCAAAAAGCTATCGATATCGCACATGCATTTGGTTGGCTAGGCAGTTCAGTTCTTGGCAGTGCCTTTGCATTTGATTTAAAGATTCGAGTTGGTGCTGGTTCCTACGTTTGCGGTGAAGAAACCGCGATGCTTGAAAGCATTGAAGGTAAGCGCGGAGTTGTTCGCGCAAAGCCACCGCTTCCAGCCATTGAAGGTCTATTTGGAAAACCAACTGTGATTAACAATGTTTTAACGCTTTCATCAGTACCAGCAGTTATGGCCGATGGCGCCGCAGCTTACAAAGCTCGTGGAGTTGGTCGCTCACTTGGTACTCAAGTATTTCAATTGGCAGGCAACATCAAACGTGGTGGAATTGTAGAAAAAGCTTTTGGTGTTTCAATCGATGAGATGGTTAATGGTTATGGTGGGGGCACATTAAGTGGCACGCCAATTCGGGCAGTTCAAATCGGTGGACCACTCGGTGCATACTTTGCAGCTGCGCAGTTTGAAACATCCCTTGACTACGAATCAATGTTGGCCGCTGGTGGAATGCTAGGTCATGGCGGAATTGTTCTCTTTGATGAAAGCGTAGATTTAGCGCAACAGGCGAGATTTGCAATGTCTTTTTGTGCAGTCGAATCATGTGGCAAGTGCACCCCATGTCGTATTGGTTCTACCCGTGGCGTGGAGACTATTGACTTAATCATTAAAGGCGTAAGCGTTGATGAGAATAAGAAACTTTTGCTGGATCTTTGTGAGGTAATGACCGATGGTTCACTGTGTGCCATGGGTGGCTTAACTCCAATGCCAGTAAAAAGTGCAATGATTAACTTCCCCGAAGATTTCACTGGAGAGGTGAGTCGACGATGACAATGATCCACGAACATGATTTCGGTACCCCAGCTAGCTCGAAAACTGAGCAAGTTACGCTGGAAATCGATGGTCAAAGCGTTACCGTGCCCGCTGATACTTCTATTATGCGCGCAGCATCGGTTGCCGGTATCGATATCCCAAAGCTCTGTTCAACTGATCGACTTAAAGCATTTGGTTCATGCCGACTTTGTGTAATCCAGGTAGATGGCCGTAACGGTACGCCTTCCTCATGTACAACGCCAGTTGCAGATGGAATGAAGGTAGTTACTCAATCCGAAAAGTTAGATCGCCTACGCAAAGGCGTAATGGAACTTTACCTCTCAGACCATCCAGAAAATTGTGCAACAGGGGATGAGTGCGAAGTACATGGCGTAGCTAAAAAGATTGGAATCACTGATAGCCGATATGCGGCCACAAAAACTCACTTAGATTTAAAGAAAGATGAATCAAATCCATACTTCACTTTTGATTCAACTGAATGCATCGTCTGTAATCGTTGCGTGCGTGCCTGCGATGAAGTCCAGGGAACTTTTGCGCTCACAATTGAAAACCGTGGCTTTGAGGCGCGAGTTTCATCTTCAGGAACTTCATTTATCGAAAGTGAATGCGTCTCTTGTGGAGCGTGTGTTCAGGCGTGCCCAACAGGTGCATTAACTGAAAAGACTTTACTTACTATTGGTGCGCCAACGTCTTCAGTTATTACAACGTGTGCTTATTGCGGAGTTGGGTGTTCATTTAAAGCAGAGATGCGCGGTGATCAATTAGTTCGCATGGTTCCATTTAAAGATGGCGGCGCTAACGAAGGCCACTCATGTGTAAAAGGTCGATTTGCTTATGGTTATGCAACCCATAGCGATCGCATAACAAAGCCGATGATTCGAAATGCGATTACCGATCCATGGAAAGAAGTTTCTTGGGAAGAAGCAATCTCTTTCGCAGCTAATAGTCTTAAGAAGATTCAAGCCGAGTCTGGTCGCAATGCAATTGGTGGAATTACCTCTTCTCGTTGTACAAATGAAGAAGTCTTTGTCGTACAAAAAATGATTCGTGCAGCTTTTGCCAACAACAACGTGGACACATGTGCCCGCGTTTGTCACTCACCAACTGGTTATGGCTTAGGTCAAACTTTTGGCACTTCTGCCGGAACGCAAGATTTTGAATCAGTAGAACACAGCGATGTCATCATGTTAATTGGGGCAAATCCAACATCTGCCCACCCAGTTTTTGCCTCACGCATGAAAAAGGCGATTCGTAAAGGTGCCAAGCTCATAGTCGTTGATCCGCGTGTAATTCCACTTGTTCGCACTCCGGGTGTAACCGCGGCACATCACTTGCAGCTAATGCCAGGAACTAACGTTGCCGTCATTAACGCCCTTGCGCACACAATTGTTACTGAAGGTTTAATGGATCGTGAGTTTGTAGCAGCTCGCTGCGAAGAAAAATCATTTAAAGAGTGGGAAGCATTTATTTCACTTCCTGAAAACTCTCCTGAAGCTTTAGAGGCATCATCACGTGTACCTGCCGAAGAAGTTCGAAAAGCTGCACGTTTGTTTGCATCTGCGCCAAATGGATCTATTTATTACGGTCTAGGAGTTACCGAACATAGCCAAGGTTCAACAATGGTTATGGGAATCGCAAACCTTGCAATGGTTACCGGAAACATCGGCCGTAAGGGTGTTGGAGTTAATCCACTTCGCGGTCAAAACAATGTACAAGGTTCTTGCGATATGGGTTCCTTCCCACACGAACTTCCGGGTTATCGTCATATTTCTAATCCTGATACCCGAAAGATTTTCAATGACAAGTGGGGCGTGGTTCTAGATTCAGAACCGGGAATGCGTATTCCAAATATGTTTGATGCGGCATTAGCCGGAAACTATCGCGGCATTTATGTTCATGGTGAAGATATTGCGCAATCTGATCCAAATACTTCACATGTTCATGCAGCCTTGCGCGCAATGGACATGGTAATTGTGCAAGATTTATTCTTGAACGAAACATCGAAGTTTGCACATGTCTTTTTACCTGGTACTTCATTTCTTGAAAAAGATGGAACTTTCACCAATGCCGAACGCCGAATCAATCGCGTGCGCCCAGTAATGAAATCTCCTACTGGTAAAAGTGAATACGAAGTTACTTGTGATCTATCAACTGCAATGGGCTATCCAATGTCTTATAACAGCGGTGCCGAAATCATGGATGAAATTGCAGCAACTACACCGACGTTTGCTGGAGTTTCTTTTGCAAAATTAGATGAAGTTGGAAGTTTGCAGTGGCCATGCAACGAGGCCAATCCAGAGGGCACACCGATGATGCACGTTGAAAGCTTTATGCGTGGTCTTGGCCAATTTATGCGCACTCCATACGTAGCAACTGATGAAAAAGCTTCACGAAAGTTCCCACTTTTGCTAACTACAGGCCGTGTACTTAGCCAATACAACGTTGGAGCTCAAACTCGACGCACTGCAAATAACATCTGGCACACCGAAGACATATTGGATCTACATGAATCAGATGCCGAACTACGTGGTATCGCAGATGGTTCTTGGGTCAAACTTTCTAGCCGCGTTGGCGAAACGATTATGCGTGCACGCATTACTGACGAAGTTCCAGCGGGAGTCGTGTACACAACTTTCCACTTCCCCGAAAGCGGTGCGAACGTCATCACGACTGATTATTCAGATTGGGCAACAAACTGTCCGGAATATAAAGTCACAGCAGTTGAAATCGCACCAAGTGCTAAAGGACCAGGTGCCATGGTTGAAAGTGACATTCATGGTGATTCCGAACTTGAATCAATTATCCGTATGGCTAATCAGATTGCAAGCAATATCCCGGCAACTGATGCTCCAGAAATTAAAGTTGCACACCATATTGTGCAGTTCTGGACTAAGGCAATGATTGAACGCCTACATAAGGATGTAGATAAGTCCAAGTTGTCCCCAATTGTCTTGAAGGCAATTGATGTGATGCTAGTTGCTAAGTAACGCCTTAATTTGCGTAGCTAACTGACCATAACCAACTATTTGAATCTCAAGCGGTAAGCCAATTTGTACTGCTGCATCCCTAGCCAGAATTTCTAGCTCATCTGTTGGTTGTTGTGCTAACCAAATCACCCGAGAATAGTTCTTGAAGTAATCATCACGTAGTTCAGGTCGCTTATCTAGCCCAAGTTCAACAATGACTGATCGGTGAAAAGATTTAACTAGAAAATCAGTAAGGAAATAAGTTCCAGCATCTGAGGCCATGATTTCTTCGATTTTCTCTTTCCCGGCAAAGATGTCATAACAATGGTTACCACCTAAACGTTTAACACCATGGGTAGCAATGACGGTATCTAGGGCTCCGTATGTTCCGCAATCTGCATATGCAACTGCACATGCGCTGTGCTTGTCTTTAATCTCATGTAACAAAAGATCTACTTCACCTGCGATTTTTTCGGGCCGATTGTGCAACAGGGGAGGCAAAGGATAAATCGTGATATCTAACAGGTCTTGGGCTGCAATATCAGCGATATGCGTAGCTAAAGCTCCGCAAGCGACAACCCCGATACTCATGCAGGAAAAGCGAGGCGCTCAACAAACTTGTCGTTGAAATCTTCGCGATCTGAAAGTTCTACGTAATCAATCTCCTCAAGAAGTGCCTGTGCACCGTGGCGTTCTTGCGCTGAAAGCAAAACCATTTTTGCGCCCTCACCGGCAACGTTTCCTGCAGACATGATGCGCATTACAGAAAGTTTTGGAACCAAACCAATTTTGATTGCAGAAGCAGGGGAAAGATACGAACCAAAAGAACCGGCAAGGAGAACTTGTTGAATTTCAGACTCTTCAACTCCGAACTCTTCAAGCAGTAGCGCCCACCCTGTAGCAATTGCAGCTTTAGCAAATTGAAGTTCTCGAACGTCGCGCTGCGTCAAAAAGACACAATCGCTTAAGTCGCCTACTTCTTTTGACCAAGTCAAAACAAAAACTCGCTCACCTTCGCGAGTGACCAATCGACTTGCAAGTTTTGGCGAAATAGTAAGAGCGGCTTCATCGGTAACAAATTTTCCAGAATGATCTAGGAGTCCAACTTGAACGAGTGATGCACATGCATCAACTAGACCTGAACCGCAGATACCTATTGCTGGGGCATCATCAATTGTGCCGATTTCTAACTCACCATCGACAACTTTGATTGTTTCAATCGCACCTGACGCTGCGCGCACACCACATTTAATACTTGCCGCTTCAAAAGCAGGTCCTGCAGGCGCGGCAGTTGCAACAATTTTGTCACCATTACCTAAAACAATTTCGCAGTTAGTTCCCACGTCGATAAATAAGCGAAGGCGTTTATCGCGATCCATTCCAGAGGCCAATGCACCAGCAATGATGTCGCCGCCTACGTATGCGCCAAGTGAGGGCAAGATGACTGCTTTGGCTAATGGGTGAACGTCGATACCAATTTCTTTTACATCGATGTTTGGGTAATCAGCACTTGCCATAATAAACGGTGCAACACCTAGAGGTTCTGGATCAATCCCAAGTAACAACTGGGTCATAGTTGCATTGCCCGCAATTGCTAGTTCGTAGACATGATGCGGATTTACTCCTGCTTCCGTGCACACCTCTTGCGTCAGCTGATTTAAGGTTTCTTGCGCCAAATTACTGAGTTTTTCAAGGGCGTCAGGATCTAGCATCGTGGCACTTATACGTGTAATCACATCTGCGCCAAATGGCTGCTGCTTGTTAAGCATTGATTTAACGGCAACCGGAGTACCTGTATTTAAATCAAGCAGCGTTGCAACAACTGTGGTTGTACCTAAGTCATAGGCGATTCCATAACGAAGGGCGGTAGTGTCGCCGGCTTCGATACCTAAAAACTCTTGATCGACAAATACTGCAGTTACTTTAAAGTTTGAAGCGCGTAAAATCTTTGGAAGCTCGCGCATAGAAGCAAGGCTTGCAGTTCCTTCGATGTCATCGATTGCATCAAAGACACGCACAATATCGGTGCGCTGATCTGTTAGTGAAGGCTCTTCTAATTCGATGTAACGCTTTTGAACTGCAGGACGCAAAATAACTTGTCGACCAACACCTACAGTTGCAGCTTTTGGACGCGTGGTTAACGCTGGAACATCTACCGAAATATCTTTAGATGTGCGCACTAAACAGGCCAAGCGCCAACCTTCATTGATTTCACTTTGCGTAAATGCACGAAAATCTAACTTTGAAGGCTCTACATCTCCATCAGTTACTTTAATTCGGCATTTCTTACAGGTGCCATAACCTCCACACGTGGAATCAATAGCAATTCCGTTCCAAGAAGCGGCATCAAATGCACTTACTCCCGTAGGAACCGTAATTATCTTTTGTGATCCGACTGAACCATCTTTTTCAAGGGATGTGAAGGCAAGTTTGACTCGCCCTGTACCGTCATGTGCGGGTACAAGGGACGGGTCTAACTCTTTTTTACTAATGATTAATTTCCTTCCGCTGCAGCTTTAGCTGCTTCGATTGCACGGTAGCGCATGATCCAGTTTGTTCCCCATGGATCAAGACCAAGCAAAAGATCTGCCGCGCGAACTGATTCAACGATTGCAGGAGTACGAGAATCCATAACCGCACTTGTTAAACCCATTGCCATTGCCGCTGGCAAGAATGCCGCGTTAAGTGCATGACGATGTGGCAGACCAAATGAGATATTTGATGCACCTAGAGTCATATTCAGGCCCCACTTTTCGCGGATCAAATAGATAGCTTCTAACGTGTGTTTTACGGCTTCTGGATCTGCTCCCACAGTCATTGCAAGAGGATCGATAACTAAATCTTCAAGTGGGATTCCATGTTTTTCAACAGTGCGGATAATTTTTTCAGTAATTACTAAACGCTCTGCAGCCGTTGCCGGGATTCCAGTTTCATCGTTAGGCAAAGCAATAATTGCTGCGCCATGCTTTTTGATAAGTGGAAGTACTAACTCCATACGATCATCTTCGCCAGTAACGCTATTTACAAGTGCCTTGCCTTGATAAGCCTCAAGACCTGCCTGCAGCGCTTCGATTACTGAAGAGTCGATACAGATTGGAAGATCAGTTAATGATTGAACCATGGTGATTGCCTTTGAAAGCAGCGCTGGTTCATCAGTTAGCGGAACACCCATATTGACATCTAGTACATCGGCGCCACCAGCAACTTGTGCAATGACATCTTTTTCGATGGCTGATAAGTCTCCGGCTCGTAGTTGTTCTTGAAATTTCTTACGACCTGTTGGATTAATACGCTCACCGATAATACAAAATGGCTGATCATGACCGATTGTTACGGTTTTGCCGGGTGAGGTGAGGACTGTATGCATGGGTGCTCCTAGTTAGTTTCTTGGTTTCTGTCCGAGGTCGTACATAAAGCTGTCCAAAGAATCATCATGACGAAAATCTGTGACATGAAGACCACGAACTGCCGGTAGTGACAGTGCGTGCTTGGCCAATTCCAGAGTGAGTTTGTAAGCTTCATCGGCTTGGTCAGTTGCTGAAGCAACGCGATTGATTGAATCAAGTGGAATATCGATTCCAGGAACTTTATCGTTCATAAAACTCATAGGTTTTGCACTTTTCACCAAAACAATCGTTGGAATTAACTTTAAATCAGGAGCGATCTTGGCGACCCCTGCGCAAAATTTTTCTAGGCGATCTGGGTGATAACAGATTTGTAGTTGCAGATATTTAGCACCGGCGCGGTACTTCTTTAGTGCGCGCTCGATTCGGTAATCAAATGGGGGAGCAGCAGGGTTTTCAACTGCGCTGATGTAAAAATCAGGGGCTGGGTTGATTTTGCGGCCTGAAAGATATTGCCCAGTGGTCAAAATTCGAGCGATATTAATGGCCTGCGTGCTGTCGATATCAAAAACGCGTCGGGTTTCTGGCTCATCTCCAGCGGTTACATCATCACCAGTTAGTAGCGAGATATTTTCAATTCCGTGTAAGGCAGCGCCCATCATGTCAGCCTGAATCGCAAGACGGTTTTTATCGCGGCAGACAATTTGCATGATTGGTTCGATGCCATGCATCTTCATTGCAATTGCCGAAGATGTATTTGAAGCATGCGCATGTGCTGCTGGATTATCAGTTGCGTTTACAGCATCAAACCAAGGAGCCAAGCGTGCGGCGCTCTTTTCAACTTTGGCCATTCCGCCACCATCAATAGATGGAAATTCAGCGGTGAAAACTGTTTCGTTAGAGTTTTCTAACTTTTCGCGCATTACTGACATTAGTGATCACTATCTGTGGTCGACCAACCAGCAGGTGTTTGCTGATCGCGTTTAGTAATCAGATTGATCCACGATGAGGATCCCTGTAAACGCATATCGACTGGCGGACGTAGTTCGTTGAAATGCTCTTTCCAGACAGTTGGCATTGGCAATGAAACTTTTCGGTCATAGGCCTTTGCCCAAACACATTGCATATCTGGAATGACTTCACAGTTGCCATTTTCGCGAACACCGCCACAAGGCCCGTTGCGAAGAGTTTTTGGACAGGTCATAGGACAAGTCATACCTGTTGAGTGCAAGACACATTGTCCGCACATGCGACAGTCCCATACGGGCTTCTTTATCGCATGCTCAACAAATGGCAAAAGTTTTTTCAACATCTAAATACCTTACGCAGGAACCGAAGCGCGCTTTTTGGCGATGAGTTCCTTGGCGATACGCACGGCAGTTGATGCATCTGCTGCAAAACCATCCGCGCCAACAACGTCGGCATATTCCTGAGTAACAGGTGCGCCACCAACCATGATGATTACTTGATCGCGAAGACCAGCTTTTGTAATTTCGTGGATGTTGACTTTAAACATTGGCATTGTGGTTGTTAAGAAAGCAGACATACCTACGATGTCTGGCTTGTGCTCTTGAATCGCTGCAACGAATTTTTCTGGTGCGACCTGCACACCAATATCAATTACGTTAAAACCAGCGCCTTCAAGCATGATATTTACAAGGTTTTTGCCAATATCGTGCACATCGCCTTTCACAGTTCCCATTAAAAATGTACCTACTGTTTCAGCGCCAGTTTCAGCAAGCAATGGACGCAGCACGTTTAGTGCTCCTGACATCGCCTTACCTGAAATCAGCATCTCTGGAACAAAGAAATCTCCGCGTTCAAATCGCGCGCCAACTTCTTCCAGTGAAGGAATAAGGGCATCAAAAAGAATTGTGCTTGGAGTCATTCCTTCTGCAATGCCTTTGTTAGTTAGCTCGAGAACTGCTGGAGCATTTCCGACAAGGGTCTCGTCAAAGAGAGCTTTGATGATCTCGTCATGTGTCATGCCGCACCTATCTTTCCATCGTGGGTTGCTTGAAGTGTTGCAACTTCATCAATAATCATTTCACCGATTTTGACGAGGTCTTTCTGAGTCAATCGAGTTGATGGACCAGAAACTGAAATTGCACCTACAACGCGGCCATCGTGCTCGCGAATTGGTGCAGCTACTGCGACTAAACCCTCTTCGAGTTCATCGATAATTAATGCGAAACCTTTTTTACGTACAACTTCTAACTCTTCTAGAAGTTTGATTCGAGAAACTATGGTTTTTGAGGTTCGCTTTTCTAAACGTCCTGAAGGAATAGCAACAGCTGCGTAAGCAAGTAAAACTTTGCCCAGCGCTGAAGCGTGATATGGCACGGACTTACCAACCCAGTTAGTTGCAGATAAAAGGTATTGACCATCTACTTGATCGATTAACTTAAGATCACCATTTCCGGCAACAGCTAAATTTGCAGTTTCGCCGGTGCGATTTGCAAGAACTTCTAGTACCGAGTGCATGCGAGCAACTAGAACTGAATCGTGATTTTGACCGCGAGCAAATTGTGTTAAAACCGAACCTGCAACGTATGCGCCATTGCGATCGCGATGTAGTAGTCCTTGGCGTTCAAGCGCGCTGAGAATGCGCGAAGTTGTGCTCTTAGGTAAAGAATATGTGTTTGCTAAATCTGTAAGCAGCGGAGGAGTGTCTGATTCCAAAACATGAATCAAAAGTGAGGATGCGCGATCAATTGCTTGCGTGCCGGTATGAAGTTCGGCCATGTGCACACCTCCCGCCAAATAATGAAAAATAAGAGTTTCACTATATGGAACCACAGTTCCATAAGTTAAGAGTATTCTCGTGCGTGTTCGGGGTCAATAGCGCCACATCGCTATTAATATCGAGCCACTACTACAAGTTAGGACGCCTACCGTGAGTTTTATTAACAAGATGCCCCGCTATGAAATTCTGAGCGAAGAGTCGATGGCAACGCTGACCCTTGGTTGGAAGCGAATCGTTTCTGAAATCGGTATCGAGTTCATGAGTCCGTGGGCGCTAGATCTGTTGCGCGAAGCCGGACAGACTGTCGAAGGCGACAACGTTAAATTTGATCCAGAATGGATTTTGAAGCAAGTTGCAAAAGCACCAAGTCAATTTAATTTACGCGCACGCAATCCAAAGAACAATGTACAAATTGGTGGAGACTCAATGGTCTTCGGTGGTGTGTACGGACCTCCATTTGTGCGCGAAGGCGATGTCCGCCGCGATGCGACATTTAAAGATTATGAGAATTTTTGTAAGTTAGCTCAAAGTTTTGACGCACTAGATAGCGTTGGCGGAGTCGTTTGCGAACCTAACGATCTTTCCCTTGATTCACGCCACTTAGACATGGCCTATGCGGCAGCAACGCTGACCGATAAGTTCT
>WLCU01000080.1 GCA_009705165.1 Actinomycetota bacterium
ATTGTTATCAACAGGTAAACCTTTGGTGAGAAACCGAAATCAGCCCCGATGTGAAACCAAAATCAGCCCAGGTGAGAAATCCGTTGCTTCACCTGTTAGGAATAACTGCTTAACCCTCTTGTAAATCAGTAGGTGCTCCGTGCACATCTAGAACATCGGCTGGTTTTGAATCTCCGCCGATCTTTGCTCCGGCGCCGCTTCTATTCAATGGCTTCTTGGCATCATCCTTATAAATCGCAGGAATCGAACCGAGTAAACCTTTCTGGAAATCCTCAAACGCCTGTAAAACTTCGCGCTTTGTATTCATAACAAATGGCCCCATCCAAGCAACTGGCTCTTTGATTGGCGCACCACCCAAGATGAATAACTCCATCTCTGGTGAACGTGATTCTTGCTGATTAGCTGCTCGCACAACGATTGTGTCTCCATCACCAAAGACAGTTAGCTGTCCAGTTTGCACGGGGCGCTCTTCTGCGCCGACGAAACCATGACCTGCCATTGTGTAAACAAGTGCGTTGTAATCCCGACGCCATGGCAATCGAAGTTCAGCACCAGCTGCAACGGTTGCGTGAATTAAAGTAATTGGAGTTTGAGTTGTTCCAGGACCTGAATGACCATCAACTTCTCCGGCAATAACGCGTATTAGTGATCCGCCATCGCTAGATGAAAGAAGTGCAACATCTTTTGCACGAACATCTTGATAAGCAGGAGGTGACCATTTTTTGGCCGCTGGAAGATTTACCCACAGCTGGAATCCGTGAAATAACCCGCCACTCATAACTAAATGTTCTGGGGGAGTTTCAATGTGCAAGATTCCAGCACCGGCCGTCATCCATTGTGTATCGCCATTAGAAATAGTTCCACCGCCACCATTGTTATCTTTGTGATCAAAGATCCCATCAATAATGTATGTAACAGTTTCAAAACCGCGATGTGGATGCCACGGAGTTCCCTTAGGTTCACCCGGTGCATATTCAACTTCACCCATTTGATCCAAGTGAATAAATGGATCTAGTTCAGCTAAATCAACACCGGCAAATGCACGGCGAACTGGAAAGCCTTCACCCTCAAAACCTTGGGGCGCAGTAGTAATGCTTTTTACCGAACGTGCACGCGCGCCAGGGAGTTCGCTCACTCGCGGCAAAATTGTTATATCGGCAACGGTTACTGCTGGCATTTGTTCTCCTTGGCATGCGCTCTTAAAGCTCAGAAACTAAGGTTAGTTGAACGTTCAACTACCAGCAAGTTGAGTTAGTGGGCCTGATTTTCATGAAAATTTACGACAAGAAAAACGGGGCTCCCCGAAGGAAACCCCGTTTCTTTGTAAAGAATTACAGAGCTTTAAGCGCTGAGACAACCTTTGTTAGCGAAGCTTTTGCATCACCAAACAACAGCATCGTCTTTGGATCATAAAGAAGTTCATTTTCAATTCCAGCAAAACCTGGACGCATTGAACGCTTTAAGAAGATGATGTTTGCTGCATGGTTAACTTCCAAAATTGGCATTCCATAAATTGGGCAGCCAGGAGATGTTTGCGCAGCTGGGTTAACAACATCGTTTGCACCGATAACAATTGCTACATCAGTTTGGCCAAATGTTGGGTTTACTTCTTCCATTTCAGCAAGTTGATCGTAAGGAACATTTGCTTCTGCAAGTAAAACGTTCATATGTCCTGGCATACGACCAGCAACTGGGTGAATTCCATAAGCAACATCAATACCCTTAGAAATCATTAAGTCAGCAAGTTCGCGAACTGTGTGTTGTGCCTGTGCAACAGCTAAACCAAAACCAGGAACAATAACTACGCGACGTGCATAGTTAAGCAAGATTGCAACGTCATCAGGTGAACCTGAACGCACTGGGCGCTCTTCGCCAGAACCCGCGGCATCTTGTGGCTTTGCGGTAAAGGCACCGAAAAGAGTTCCAAACAATGAACGTCCCATTGCTTCGGCCATCAGGCGGGTCAAGATTGTTCCTGACGCACCAACTAAAGTACCTGCGATGATCAAAAGAACAGAATCAAGTACGTATCCACTTGCTGCCACAGTTAAACCAGTAAATGCATTTAGTAGTGAAATAACAATTGGAACGTCTGCGCCACCTACTGGGAGTACGAAAAGCACACCGAATAGCAGTGACAGGCCAGCCAAAATCAGTAGCGGAGTTGTTCCAAGGGCTGAAACAACCCATGCGCCAACACCGATCACGCTAACAAGAGTTGCCGCAATTATGAATCGGCCAGCTGGGAAAATTACAGGGCGAGTAGTCATTAACTCCTGAAGCTTCAAGAAAGTAATAACAGAACCGCTAAATGAAACGCAGCCGACAATCACTGTAAATACAGTAAAGATAACTTCAGCAGTTGTTGCCTCTGTACCAAGGTGTAAATATTCAACGATTGCTACCAAAGCAGCAGCGCCACCACCAACACCATTAAATAGAGCAACAAGTTGTGGCATCTGTGTCATTTGCACTTTACGGGCTGCAGGAACACCGATAAGTAGACCAATAACCATCGCGCCAAGAATCCAACCTAAGTTATTTAGTGGAAGCGATGAACCTGGGTTTGCATAAAAGAAGACAACCAAAGTTGCCAAAGTAGCGCCAAAAGCTCCGATTAAGTTTCCTCGGCGCGCAGTCTTAGGGTGGGATAAACCTTTGAGAGCAAGAATAAATGCCACACCAGCAGCAAGGCCTACGAGATCATATAACGTGCGGCTCATTTTTTGTTTCCCTTGAACATTTCAAGCATTCGATCGGTGACAACGAAACCACCCACCATATTAATTGTTGCCAGAACAATTGCCGCTACTGCCAGACCAAGTTCAAGGTTTGTTGAACTGTGATCGGCAACAATAATTGCGCCAACTAAAATAACTCCGTGAATCGCATTGGCACCTGACATAAGCGGGGTGTGCAGCGTTGATGAAACTTTTGAGACGACTTCAAAACCTACGAAGACCGCTAAAACAAATATTGAAACAATTGCCATCGGCTCCATTTACTTGGCTCCTCTTCGTGATCCACCGTGTGTTACCGCGGCCCCATTGATAATTTCATCTTCAAAATCCAAGTTAAATGCAACTGCTTCACCTTCTTTTGCCGCAGTTGTAAATAGCGTTAACAAGTTAACAACGTTGCGTGAATAAAGGAATGAAGCGTGGAATGGAAGCTGGCTTGGAACATCCTTGCCGCCCCAAATTCTCACTCCACCAGACGTTGTAACAATCTCGCCAGGCTTTGATCCCTCAACGTTGCCACCAGTTTCAGCAGCTAAGTCAACGATGATTGTTCCTGGACCCATTGAGTCAACCATTGCTTGTGTCATCAAACGTGGGGCTTGGCGACCAGGAACAGCTGCAGTTGTAATAACTACATGTGATTTTGCAATGAAAGGAGTCAAGAGTTCACGTTGTTTAGCAGCGCGCTCTTCGGTCATCTCACGTGCATAACCACCCGCACCTTCAAGTGATTCAAGCTCTAATTCAATAAATGTTGCACCCATTGATCTGACTTCATCGGCAGATGCAGGGCGTACGTCATAAGCAGAAACAACTGCGCCAAGTCGACGGGCCGTTGCAATTGCTTGTAAGCCTGCAACACCTGCACCAAGTACAAGAACTTGTGCTGGAGTAACAGTTCCAGCGGCAGTCATAAGCATTGGGAAAAATCGTGGTGAAAGTTCTGCACCAACAAGTGCTGCTCGATAACCTGCACAAAGTGCCTGTGAAGTAAGTGCATCCATTGATTGCGCACGTGAAATACGTGGGACAAGTTCAAGTGAGAAAGCAGTAACTCCGGCAGCTGCAGCAGCATCGATTGAATCAACTGCAGTTACAGGGGATAGAAACGAAACGGTGATTGCACCCTTCTTTAACTTTGCCATTTGGGCAGGTGTTAAAGGCTGAACCGAAAGAACTGCATCAGCAGTGCTGAGTACTTCTCCATCGGAAATCGTTGCACCAGCTGCCACAAATTGTGCATCTGTTGCTTGCGAATGAACTCCGGCACCGGATTCGATAACAACATCTAATCCAAGTCGAGTTAATTTGTTAATGACATCGGGAACAAGCGCCACGCGCTTTTCCCCATCTTTAATTTCTTTCGGGACGACTACACGCATGAACCAAATGCTAGTGCTTTGCGCCTTTCAAGTCACCACTTATCAGGTGAAATAACAGCGATTGAATCGTTGTTCGGCGATGATATGCCTCACGCCAAATTACAGATCGAGGACCATCTATTACAGAAGCTGCAACTTCTTCACCCCTATGGGCGGGCAGACAGTGCATAAATATTGAATCATCATTTGATAGTGCGATTAAATTTTCTGTTACCGCAAATGGTGAGAGTGCTAGCACCTTCTCTGCGCGATCATTTTCGGAATCACCCATGGACATCCAGACATCGGTATATAAAACCGATGCATCTTTTGATGCCGCTTCTGGATCATTTGTGACTTCTACTTTTCCACCGCTTTGCGCAGCAATTTTTTGTGCAGTTGCAACTACTTCTGCATTCGGTGCCCACTTACCACTTGGCGTTGCAGCAACAACATGTGCACCCATGATTGCACCCATGATTAACCAGGCATGTGACATGTTGTTTCCATCACCTAAATAAACAAATTTACGGCCGGTAATATCTTTTCCAAAGTTTTCTCGAATTGTTAACCAGTCAGCTAATAATTGAGTTGGATGGTCGTCATCAGTTAATGCATTGATAACTGGAATTGTTGCGTTGGCACCAAGTTCATTGACATCTGATTGTGCGAAGGTACGAATAATCAGAGCACTGCAGTAGCCACTGATAATTCGGGCTGTATCCGCGATAGTTTCACCACGCCCGAGCTGTAATTCATCACCGCGTATAAAAATTGGAGTGCCACCAAGATGGGCAACGGCTGTTTCAGAAGATAATCTCGTGCGAGTGGAAGGTTTAGTCATATAAATAGCAACGCTCTTATTAGATAGAGCGGTTCTAGAACGCAGTGGATTCTCAGCAAATTGTGCGGCAGTATCAAGCAAGAGCTCGACATCATCGCGGCTGAGATCTTGTGTGCGCAGTAAGTCCTTCATTTGGTAATTCTACTAGGTTGTTTTGCCATCACAAAAG
>WLCU01000081.1 GCA_009705165.1 Actinomycetota bacterium
CAAAGGTCCGCGTACACGAGTTAGCAAAGCAGCTCGGTATGGAGAGCAAGGTTGTCCTTGCAAAGCTCCAAGAAATGGGCGAATTCGTCCGATCAGCATCATCGACAGTAGAAGCACCAGTAGTGCGCAAACTTGTCGAAATGTATCCTGATGCAAAACCTGCAGAGGAAAAGAAGCCAGTTAAAAAGGCAGCTGCTAAAAAAGCTGCAGCAAAACCTAAAGGCGAAGTTAGCGCTGAACAAGCTGCTGAGTTAGCCGCAGAACTTGGCGTCGATATCAATGCACTCAAGGCGCAACAAGAGCGCGTCGAAGCTGCAAAAGCAGAAGCTTCAAAGACACATGCTGCAGAGATTTCTGCTGAAGAAAAATCAGAGCTTCCAAAACCTGCACCACGTCCAGGTAACAATCCGTTTTCAACTGGTGGCGCAGTTCCACGTCCACCACGTCCAGGTAATAATCCATTTTCAACTGGTGGCGCAGTTCCACGTCCACCACAACGTCCAGCCGGTGCGCCGCAACGTCCGGGAATGTCAGGACCTCGTCCAGGTTCTGTTCGTCCAGGTTTTGCTGCACGTCCTGCAGGTTCACGTCCACCAGCAGGTGGCGGATTTGCACCACGTACTGGTGCACCAACAACTGGCGCACCAGGTTCTCCATATAAATCAAATGCGGGCGGAGCAACAACCGGTGGTCCACAACGTCCAGGTGGTGGTCGTCCACCACAACGCGGTGGCGCAGGTGGCGCATTTGGAAAAAATGCAAGTAAGAAATCAGGACGTAAAGCTAAATCAAGAAAAGCATTACGCGATGAATTCGACAATATGCAAGCACCTCAGCTTGGTGGAGCAGTTGTTCCCCATGGTGATGGTAAAACTCCTATTCGTATGCGTCGCGGTGCATCACTTGCTGATTTTGCAGACAAAATCGGTGCAGATCCAGCAGCATTAGTTGCTGCACTATTTCACTTAGGTGAAATGGTTACTGCAACACAGTCAGTTGATGCAGATACTTTTGAAATTCTTGGCGTTCAACTTGGTTACGACATTCAAATCGTTAGCCCAGAAGATGAAGATCGCGAACTATTGCAGGGCTTTGATATTGATTTAACTGACGAACTCAGTGATATCGATCCAGCTACTTTGGTTGCTCGTCCACCAGTAGTAACCGTTATGGGTCACGTTGACCACGGTAAGACTTCGCTTTTGGATGCAATTCGTAAGAGCGAAGTTATGAAATCTGAAGCTGGTGGAATTACGCAGCACATTGGTGCCTACCAAATCCATCATGATCACGATGGCGTTAATCGCGCAATTACATTTATTGATACTCCAGGTCACGAGGCATTTACTGCAATGCGTGCACGTGGTGCCAAGGTAACTGATATCGCAGTTCTTGTTGTTGCTGCCGATGATGGAATCATGCCTCAGACAATCGAAGCGTTAAACCATGCTCAGGCTGCCGATGTCCCAATCGTTGTTGCAGTTAACAAGGTTGATAAAGAAGGTGCAAACCCTGACAAGGTTCGCCAGCAGTTGACCGAATACAACTTAGTTGCCGAAGAGTACGGCGGAGAAACAATCTTCGTAAACGTTTCTGCTAAATCAGGTCAAGGCGTGCAAGATCTTATTGATTCGATTCTGCTCACTGCAGATGCAGCAATTGATCTACGCGCTGTTGCTGATGACTCTGCTCGCGGAGTTGCAATTGAAGCGCACCTTGATCGTGGTCGCGGTCCAGTAACTACAGTTCTTGTTCAACGCGGAACACTTAAAATTGGTGATCCGATTGTTGCTGGAGGCGCTTTTGGTCGCGTCCGTGCAATGTTGGATGAAAATGGAGACAACGTAGATACCGCTGGTCCTTCTCGTCCAGTTCAGGTTCTTGGTTTCACTTCTGTTCCAAGCGCCGGAGATACATTCTTAGTTGCCGATGAAGACCGTACTGCTCGCCAAATTGCTGAAAAGCGCCAGGCAGCAGAGAGAAATGCTCAACTTGCTAAGGCACGTAAGAAGGTCTCACTTGAAGACTTCATGGAGCAGTCAAAGATCTCAACACTGAACTTAATTCTTAAGGGTGACGTGAGTGGATCTGTTGAAGCGCTCGAAGAAGCGCTTATGCAGCTCGATGTTGGCGCTGAAGTTGACCTTCGCGTTATTCACCGTGGTGTTGGTGCAATCACTAAGAGCGATATTACTTTGGCATCTGCATCAACTGCAGTGGTCATCGGCTTTAATGTTAAGCCAGAGCCACAAACTGCAATCTTTGCCGATCAGGAAGGTGTAGAAGTCCGCTTCTACTCAGTTATTTATCAAGCAATCGATGAAATTGAGCTCTCACTTAAGGGTCTGCTCAAGCCAATCTTCGAAGAAGCAATTCTTGGTAACGCTGAAGTTCGCGAGATCTTTAAATCTTCTAAGGCTGGAAATATCGCAGGTTCTATCGTTAAGGATGGAATCATCCGCCGTAACGCTAAGGCACGAATTATGCGTGGAGACACAATCATCGTTGATGATCTCACCATCGATTCGCTTAAGCGATTTAAAGATGATGCAACCGAAGTCAAAGAAGGCTTCGAGTGCGGTATTGGTCTTGGCAATATGAAGGATCTTCAAATTGGCGACACCATCCAGGTATTTGAGATGCGCGAGAAAAAGCGGGTATAAAAATGGGTCAATCACATCGCAGCCAAAAGGTTGCAGACCGTATCAAAGTAATAGTGGCACAACTGCTAGAGACGAAGATTAAAGATCCGCGTCTTGGTTTTGTCACTGTTACTGATGCGCGAGTTACTGGCGATCTTCAACAAGCCTCGGTTTTTTATACCGTGCTTGGCGATATCGATCAGCGTTCTTCAACGGCGGCAGCACTGGAAAGTGCAAAAGGTGCCATTCGTTCTGCACTTGGTCGTGAACTCGGCTTGCGTATCACACCTTCAATTGAATTCTTTGAAGATGGTCTGCCTGAAAGTGCCAAAGCACTTGATTCACTTTTATCTAAGGTTCACGAACTTGATGCTGAAGTTGCCGCGCTTCGTGCGCATGCAACTTATGCCGGGGGAGAAGATCCTTATAAAGCACCTCGAGTAATCGACGAGGAATAAACATCGAGCACGGATTTCTGGTTGTAGATAAAGAACCAGGTATGACAAGCCACGATGTTGTGGCGATTGCGCGTCGCGCCCTTGGAACGCGCAAAGTCGGACATGCCGGAACTTTAGATCCAATGGCAACCGGAATTTTAGTTTTAGGTTTTAACAATGGCACCCGTTTATTGCAGTACATCACAGATGGCGATAAAAGCTATGTTGCAACCGTAGTTTTAGGCGCAGCAACCGTAACCGATGATGTTGAAGGTGAAATCATTTTTAGCGCTGATGCTTCAGCAATCACGGATGTGCAGATTGAAGGCGAGCTTGCAAAAATGCGTGGCCAAATAATGCAAAGGCCAAGTTCGGTTTCTGCAGTTAAAGTTGCTGGTGAACGAGCCTATGATCGCGTGCGAGCCGGCGAAAAGGTTGAACTGGCTGCCCGCAACGTCAATATTTCGCAACTAGAAGCAACTGCGATTCGCAGATTTGAAAAAACTATTGAAGTCGATATTCAGGTTACCTGTTCTGCTGGCACATTTATCCGAGCGATTGCTCGCGATTGTGGTGAAGCTTTAGGTGTTGGCGGCCATTTAAATGCACTGCGCCGAACTCGTGTTGCAGATTTTGGTACTGAAAACGCAATCTCATTAAGTGATCTAAAGTCCGGCCAATTTCAAACGTTGGGCTTGGTAGATATTGCTCGCACAATCTTTACCGTCCGCGAATTAGCCCTAGATGAAGTCAATGAACTCTCATTTGGCCGCCCCCTTGCACCAAACTCTGGTGATGGGATTTTCGCTGCGGTTTCTGGCGAGAATTTAATTGCCTTACTGAGCAATAAAGTTGGTTTGGCTAAACCAATCGCTGTATTCGCGGCGGCGAATTAAACCTGACAGAATTAGACCATGAGCGTAGTAGTAATTGGGGTTTTTGATGGCGTACATAGAGGCCATCAAGAAGTTCTTAACCAAGCCAAAGTAATTGCCGATGGCGAAAAGATTATTGCGTTGACTTTTGATCCCCATCCCATGAGTGTCTTTGCGCCAGATCGTGCACCTACTCTTTTAACTATCTTGACCGATCGCATTGAACTATTAAAGATTCATAATGCTGATCAAGTTGCGGTTATGAAATTCACGCCAGAGTTTGCTGCGATGTCGCCAGAGGATTTTGTTAATCGAATTCTCATAGAGCAGTTATCTGCGACAAAAGTAGTAGTGGGTAACAACTTCACTTATGGATTTAAAGCGGCAGGAAATATAGAATCACTCAAAAAACATTCTGAATTTGAAACAATAGTTTTGGATTTAACACCTGCCGAAGGTGAAGTCGTTTCATCTACTCGAATCCGAAAATTAATAATTGAGGGTGATGTCGAGCAAGCACGCACATTATTAACTCGCCCTCACCGACTTGACGGCATAGTTGTTCATGGTGAAAAACGTGGCCGAGAAATCGGATACCCAACTGCAAATTTAGGCGATCTTGAACATCAAACGATTCCTGCCGACGGCGTCTATGCCGGCTGGTTAACAGTTGGAATAGATCGTTGGCCAGCAGCTATTTCGATTGGCACTAATCCAACTTTTGATGGTGTCAGAGGACGACAAGTTGAGGCATATGCCCTTGATCAAGTTGGTCTTGATTTGTATTCTCAAAACGCAACAATTGAATTCGGCTGGAGATTGCGCGAGACGTTAAAATTTGATGGTCTGCAACCTTTGCTTGATCAAATGGCAAAAGATTGTGCTAAAGCCCGTGAGTTGACTGAGCTTTAGGCTCAGGATTTCACCTATTTAGCTCGCGCTGGTAATCTTGCCCAGTCCAACGAGAAAGCGAGCTTTCGTGAGGCAAACCGAAAGCCCTCGTGATCAGAAACCAAGGAGTTCAAAGAAATGGCACTAACACCAGAAGTAAAGAAGCAAATTGTCGCGCAGTTCGGATCTACTCCTACTGACACGGGAAGTCCTGAAGCACAGGTCGCTTTGCTATCCAAGCGTATTGAAGAAATTAC
>WLCU01000082.1 GCA_009705165.1 Actinomycetota bacterium
GAAGCGCTCTTGCCTATTTCCAATCTTGATCAAACCAAGAAAGCACTTCGAGAGTTACTTAACTCGTGGGGCAAGATTGGTATGACACATCGAGATAAGCGAGCTTCACTCGATGCCCGAGTTCAGGTGGTCGAAACTGTAGTAAAGGAAGCCGAAGCAGAACTTTGGCGCAAGACCGATCCAGCGGCTAAAGCACGCGCGCAAGAAGTTGTTAAGCAACTAAGTGATTCAATTGAAAACTACGAAAAAATTGCTGCCAAATCTGACGCTGCTGGAAATTCAAAGAAAGCCTCAGAAGCACGTGAGTCTGCAACTGCTCGTAAAGTCTGGCTAGAAGAAGCGTTGAAGGGTCTAGCTGAATTTAACTAGTTATTGGTGGTTCGATAAACGTCGTACACACCTTCAATTTGTCTAACAGCTGCCAATACCGCATCTAGATGCGTTGCATCTGCCATCTCAAAAGTAAAACGTGAGATGGCTGTGCGATCTTTCGAAGTACTTACTGCCGCGCTCAGAATATTTACATGTTGATCAGACAACGTTCTGGTTACATCGGCTAACAGTGATGCGCGGTCTAAGGCTTCTACTTGGATATTAACTAAGAAAATACTTGCCGCGCCAATTCTCCACGTTACTTTAACAACGCGGTCATTTTGATTACGAACGAGATCATCTGCGTTTACACAGTCAGAACGGTGAATTGATACGCCACTCCCCTTGGTTATGAAACCCATAATTGAGTCTCCGGGAACCGGAGTGCAGCATCGTGCAAGTTTGACGAGTACATCATCTGCGCCTTCGACATCTACAGCATTACTAGATCGGCGCGTAGTTGGAACTCGGGTTGGAAATACATCCATTGTTGGTTCTGGATGAGAATCTTCGGCGCCTAATGCAACTACTAACTTATCGATTATTGAAGCAGCAGAAACGTGACCATCCCCGACTGCTGAATAAAGCGCTTCAATGTCTGGATAGCGCAATTCATGAGCCAGTTCTAACAGTGAATGGCCAGCGAAGATTTTTTGTAAAGGCAGGCCAGCTTTGCGCATCTGCCGTGCAATTGATTCACGCCCCGCATCAATTGCTTCTTCACGGCGTTCTTTGCTAAACCATGCCTTAATTTTTGATCTAGCTCGTGGGCTTTTTACAAAATTGAGCCAATCTCGACTAGGTCCTGCGTGTTCGCCTTTATTAGTAACAATTTCTACAACATCGCCATTATTTAATCGTGATTCAAGTGGTACCAAACGCCCATTTACTTTCGCCCCGGCGCAACGAATACCGACATCGGTATGAACCGAGAAAGCAAAGTCCACTGGAGTCGAGCCACTTGGCAGAGCAACAACACTGCCCTTAGGCGTGAAAACAAAAACCTCAGGAGTGCCTAAATCAAAGCGCAACGCTTCGAGAAATTCGGAAGGGTCTTCGGTTTCTTTTTGCCATTCATGAAGTTGGCGCAGCCACAACATTTCCGGAGATGATTCATTATTTTCATGACCTTGCTTGTATTTCCAGTGCGCTGCGATACCAAATTCTGCGCGCGAATGCATGTCATATGTTCGAATCTGAATCTCAATCGCTTTACCCGTTGGCCCAATTACAGTTGTATGAAGTGATTGGTAAAGATTGAATTTAGGCATTGCTATGTAATCTTTAAAACGACCTGGCACTGGGCTCCATCTGGCGTGGATTGCACCTAAAACTGCGTAGCAGTCACGTACATCTTCAACTAGAACTCGGATTCCAACTAAATCGTAAATATCATTAAATTCACGGCCACGTACCACCATCTTTTGATAAACCGAGAAGAAGTGTTTTTGGCGCCCAGTCACCGTTGCCTGAATTCCATCGTTTTTTAGATCTTCAGTCACGATTTCAATTACATCGTGAGTTAATTTATCCCGTGAGGGAGATCTTTCAGCAACGAGGCGAGTAATTTCCTCGTATTTCTTTGGCTCCAAAACGGCAAAAGAAAGGTCTTCCAACTCCCACTTGATTGCATTCATTCCCAAGCGGTGTGCAAGTGGTGCATAGATATCTAAAGTCTCTCGAGCTTTGCGTTCAGCGTTTGCCGAAGAAACATATTTCCAGGTACGCGCGTTGTGCAAGCGATCTGCTAATTTGATAACCAGAACACGTATATCACGTGACATTGCCACAACCATTTTACGGACAGTCTCTGCCTCAGCAGTTGGTCCGTAAGTCAACTTGTCTAACTTTGTAACACCATCAACTAGTCCAGCAATCTCATCACCAAAATCATGACGGAGCTCTTTGAGCGAATACTCCGTATCTTCAACGGTGTCATGTAGGAGGGCAGCAATAATGGTTTCGTTGTTTAATCCAAGTTCTGCCAAGATATTTGCAACCGCAACTGGGTGAGTTATATATGCGTCTCCAGATTTACGAAGCTGGCCTTCATGTGCTTTTTCGGCAACAACGAATGCCCGCTCGACATCAGCAAAGTCATTTCCTGCATGATTTTCTTTGAGCGCACTTATTACAGGTGCAATCAAAGTATTCATTTAATAACCGCTATTTGCGATTTTTACGCTTTGGTTGGTTGCGTGGTCCACGGCGATCGCCTGTAACAACTGTTGCAGTTGATGTTGCTGCAGGTGCAGTTCGGCCTCCTACACGCTTTGCAAGAGCCTGCATTGCAGGTTCCTTTTCGCGCAATTGAGCCAGAACAGGCGGAGCGATAAAAACTGAAGAGTAAGTTCCAACGGCTAGTCCGATAAACAAGGCAAGAGAAAGATCCTTAAGTGTTCCAGCGCCTAGAAGTCCTGCACCCACAAAAAGAATAGAGCCCACTGGGAGCAGTGCAATCAATGAAGTATTAATTGATCGTACGATTGTTTGATTAACCGCCAAGTTTGTGGCCTGTGAATAAGTGCTCTTAGAACTTGCCGTGATGGTGCGAGTATTTTCACGAATTTTGTCGAAGACAACAACTGTGTCATAAAGCGAGTAACCCAAGATTGTTAGGAAACCAATCACTGTTGCTGGTGTGACATCGAAACCAACCAAGGCATAAATACCCACGGTTATGAAAACGTCGTGAAGAACAGCAACGATTGCAGCAACTGCCATTTTTGGTTCAAAGGCCATTGCCAGATAAAGCATCACACAGATCAAAAAGCCGAAAAGACCGTACAAGGCTTTGCGCGTAATTTCTTTACCCCAAGATGGTCCAACAATTTGTGTGTCGATAGATTCAACAGCTACAGAAAACTTTGCAGCTAATGCATCTTGCACAGCATTGTTCTGCGCAGTATCTAAAGCACCCGTTTGAACACGAATCTTGTCGTTACCAATAGTTTGCACAATAGATTCACCAGGTATACCGGCAGTTGTGAGTGCTGCACGTGCATCCTCAACGTTTGCGCCAACCTTAGTTACGGTAAATGAAGATCCACCCTTGAACTCGATACCTAAGTGAAGTCCCTGAAGACTTAGTGCTCCAATAGATAAGAGGATAAAGAGTGCAGAAATCGAGTACCAGCGACGGCGACGACCAATGAAATCAATAGATGTTTCACCGCGGTAAAGACGGCCACCTAAACCTGAAAGCTTTGACATTGTTTATGCCTCCTTTGCAACTGGCAGTGTTCCAGTGCTCTTGGCTGATAGTCCGGACAAAGGATGACCTGATGCAAAGAAATTCATCTTTGCAAGAATTGTCACGATTGGCTTTGTGAATACAAAGACCACGATTAAGTCAATAAGCGTTGTAAGTCCAAGTGTGAATGCGAAACCTCGAACTCCACCTACTGCAAAGAAGTAAAGCAGTACCGCGGCGATAATCGAAACAAAGTCAGCGACCAAAATAGTGCGACGTGCGCGGCTCCAACCAGTTTCAACTGCAGTTCGAAGTGAACGACCTTCGCGGATTTCATCTCTGATACGTTCGAAGTAGATGATAAACGAGTCAGCAGTGACACCGATGGCAACAATTGCACCTGCGATACCTGCCAAAGTCAGAGTGAAACCAATCCACTTGCCTAGTAACAGGAATAACAAGTAAACAAGTGAGCCAGCGACTGTAAGAGAACCAACAGTCACCATTCCTAAACCACGATAGTAAAGAAGTGAATAAAGAAGAACGAGGCCAAGACCAATGCCGCCTGCAAGCAGACCAGCATCTAATTGATCAGCGCCCAATGTTGGTGAAACTTGTTGAACTTCTCCTCGATCAAAAGCCAAAGGAAGTGCACCGTACTTTAAAACGTTTGCAAGATCTTGAGCTTCAAGTTGAGTAAAGCTTCCAGTGATTTGTGCATTTCCAGAAGGAATCGCCTCAGTAATTCGTGGAGCTGAAACAACCAAACCATCGAGCACGATTGCTACTTGATTAAGCGGAGCTGCAAGCGTTGTTACACGTGAAGTGAGAGCACCAAATGCCTTTGTACCTTCACCGTTAAAAGTTAACATTACATACCAAGCACTGCCACCTTGAGTATCAATGGATGAAGTTGCTTTTGAAACTTGACGACCAAGAACTTCAGCTGGCGCCAAAATGTATTTGTTTTGGCCAGCACGATCGCAACTAACAATTGTGTCAGTAGGGGCATCAGCGCCGGAACCTTGAAGATTTTCAGTCTTTGTACAATCAAGTGCGGCAAACTTTGCATTAACTTCTGCACTCACACCAGATGTAGGAGTTGCCGCTGCGTCGGCAGCACCAGTTGATGTTGCCGTTGCAAGAACTTGGCGGAAGCGAAGTTCTGCAGTTTGTCCAACAAGCTCAACTACTCGACGACCAGTATCGCCAGGAACAGAGATAACAATTTGACGATTAGTTCCACTTCCTTGTGCCGTAACTTCAGACTCGGCAACACCAAGTGAGTTAACGCGCTGGCGGATAATAGAGACGGCTTGGTCAATTGCTTCGTTGGTTACTTTTCCACTTTCACCTGGAGCGATTCGAGGTTGCAAAGTGACAGAAGTTCCGCCGCGAAGATCAAGACCTAGACGAACTGCAGTAGCGTTTTGAACAAAGACAAGACCGGTGAGTGTAATGAGCACCAAAGCCAGGATTGCCAGTGAACGCGCTGGGCGGGC
>WLCU01000083.1 GCA_009705165.1 Actinomycetota bacterium
TCCATATCGAACTCACTGGCGATGATGTCACTGAGTGCGTTGGCGGCGGTGAGCAGATTTCACATGAAGATTTAGCCTCACGCTATGAAACCGCATGCGATCCACGCCTCAATCACTCGCAATCACTAGAGCTTGCTTTTCTGGTTGCCGAGATGCTTCGCGACCGCTAATTTTCTTCCCGTGCCTTTATTAGTTACCACTCACAAGACCCCTGTCGGTAATTTGAATTTATTGGCCGATGATCAAATCTTGCTTGGGGCTAATCTTTCGACAATCGCTGCATTCAAAGCCGGTAAAGATTTAAAAATCGTCAAATCAATTCCTGTTATTAGCGATCTAATTAATGATTACTTTGATGGCGATATTTCGGCAATTAACGGAATAAAAGTAAATCAACCTGGAGCTCCGTTTTCTCAGGCCGCCTGGAAAGCGATGCGAAAAATCTCTGGTGGAAAAACTTTGTCTTATGCAGAAATTGCGGCGCGTGCCGGGTCGCCGGCCGCAGTTCGAGCAGCTGGAAGTGCATGTGCAAATAATGCAATCATGTTGGTTGTGCCGTGCCACCGAGTTGTAAAAACTGGGGGAGCCTTGGGCAACTACGCCTATGGTGTAAATAAGAAAGAGTGGCTATTACGCCACGAGGGCTACCTTTAAAATTTCGATTGCTTCGCTGCATTGAGCATCATCAAAATCTAAATGCGTTACAAGTCGTGCATATTTAGGCCCAAGCGCACTTATCCAAAGACCCTTTTCACGACAGCGAGTTGCTAGTTCGGCGGCAGTAATTGGCAGATTAGCTAAATCCAAACCAACAATATTTGTTTGGACTGTTGCTGGGTCAACAAGGGATGAGTCAATTGCTGAAATTGCGATAGCGATTTGCTTAGCTCGGCGATGATCTTCGGCTAAGCGCGAGATGTTGTTATCTAAGGCAAAATGCGCAGCCGCTGCAAGTAAACCTACCTGTCGCATTCCTGCGCCATAACGCTTTCGCCACACTCGCGCTTTAGTAACCCGCTCTTTTGTCGAAAGCATGACTGAGCCGATAGGTGCGCCTAAGCCTTTAGATAAACAAACACTTACTGTGTCGAAATACTTTCCGTATTCTGCAAATGGAGTTCCACTTGCAATGTGTGCATTCCAAATTCTGGCGCCATCTAAATGAAGGGCAAGTTTTAAAGCGTCAGCACCTTTGCGAAGTTCAGCGATTTCAGAGATTGGTTGTACGGTTCCGCCGCCAAAGTTGTGGGTATTTTCAACTGCAATTGCAGTTGTTGAAACCAAATACGGCCCAGAGTCAGGTCGTGCAATTTCTAGAGCGTCAGCTGCACGCAATAAACCATGTGTTGCCGGCCATGTTCGAGTAGTAATTCCACTAAAAACAGCAGCTGCGCCAAGTTCTGCGCGCACAATATGCGAGTTAGTTTCTGCAATTAATTCTTCGCCAGGGTTAACAAGCATTCGAATAGCTAATTGATTAGCCAAGGAACCAGTAGGAGTGAAAACACCAGCTTCTTTTCCAAACATTGTCGCAACACGTTCTTCAAGTGAGTTAACGGTTGGATCATCACCGTAGACATCATCACCAACTGGGGCTGCAGCTATTGCTTCACGCATAGCTTGTGATGGACGGGTTACGGTGTCTGAGCGAAGATCAATTGCCATGTAACGAGCCTACTTCTCTTCTTTGATAACAATCAAATACATTGCGCCGACTACCAAGATTCCGCCAATTGCGCTCTGAAGAGTTAAAGTTTCGCCGCCAAAAGCAATGGCAAAGATTGCTGCAAAGACAACTTCCATCGTTAAAATAACGGCGACCTTGGTAGATGTCATATGAGCTTGGGCCCACGTTTGAATAATAAATGCGATGGCGGTGGCAAAAATCGCGGTGAAAACCACAACTCCCCACACGCCAGCATCTGGGGGAGGAGAATAGCCGCCTGGAATTGAAGCGATTCCGGCTAAGAAAGCACACATAAAAAGTTGCACGAGCGTCATTGCATAAGGGTCGCGACCAGAACTCCATTGGCTAAGTGAAATTATGTGCAATGCATAAAAAATTGCGCTAACAAAGACTAGGAGTTCGCCAAAACCAACTGAAAATCCATGAATTGAAAGAAAGCCAAGACCAATGGTTGCAATGGCGATACAAATCCAAACAAATCTACTAATTTTCTCTTTTAAAAATAGCCAAGCAAATAATGGAGTAAGCACAATATATAAACCTGTAACAAATCCAGTAATTGCAGCACCAGTTCGTTCTAGGCCTAGAGTTTGAAAAATATAGCCGAATCCAAGAAAAATTCCGGCAGTTCCACCTCGGAGCAAGAGATCTTTATTTATTAATTTAAGAACTTGAGGGCGAATAACAATCATTGCAACTGCACCTAAAACGAAACGTGTAAATAGAAAGTTATTAACGCTTTGGCGCTGAATAGCATCCTTCATAATCACAAATGCCCAACCCCAGGCCATGGCAACTGTAAGCAGCGCCCAAGGGGCTAATTTCATCCGAAACAAGTGTTTGGCGTTGCTCATTTTTTATCGCGCAGTTTTTTTAATAAAGCCACTTCTGGTTTGTGCTTTTGCTCTAAACCGGGAGTTTCCAAAATTAATGGTGCATTGGCGACAGCTGGATGCGCGAGTAGTTCAGCAAAAGGTTCGATGCCAATATGGCCATCGCCGATATTTTGATGACGATCTTTTAAGGCGCCACAAACATCCATTGAGTCGTTGGCATGAACAAGTTGGAAGCGTTCAACTCCAGCAATCTGGACTAGAAGGTCGATAGTTGCCGTCATGCCACCTTTAATCGAAATATCGTGTCCAGCTGCAAACACGTGGCAGGTATCTAAACATATTCCAACTTTAGGATGATATTCAAGGGCTTTTAAATAGTTTTCTAAATCATCAAGTTTCTTAACCAATGATTGACCTTGACCAGCAGTTGGTTCAAGTAATAAGTATGGTGAATCATCGTTGAGCTCATTTAAAATCGGCATCATGCCTTCGTGAATCTGTTTCCAGGCTTTTTCTACATGACTTACATCAACGGCAGATCCAGTATGGATCACTGCCCCTAGAGCGCCAATATCGCTGGCGCGCTGCAGCGAATACTTTGTTGAAGCTAATGAATTTAAATATGTTGCCTCAGTAGGTGAACCTAAATTGATGAGAAAAGGTGCATGGACGTAAGTTTCAAGATCCATTTCGGCAGCTTTGATTTTGTAAGCCTCATCAAGTTCGGGTTTAGCCGCCGGCATCGCCCACATGCGCGGACTAGAAGCAAAGACTTGAATCGCACTTGCTTCGATTTCTTTGGCATATTCAATGGAGCGTTTTGCCATTCCACCAGTTGTCGGGACATGGGCACCAATACGTGGCTTATTTGGCTCTTTCGGCATTGGCTTACCCTACGGTAATTGTGACTGTACTGCCACGTTTAACCTTGCTTCCGACCTTTGGAACTATATTTGTAACCTTCTTTGTTTTCTTAGTCCCAAGCTTTTTCACTACGACTTTTAATTCTAAGTCAGTCAGGGTTTTTATTGCCAGCGATTGTTCAATCGAGAAGACATTGGGCACAAAGACAAATTGAGATCCCTTTGAAATTACTAAGGTAATCGTAGATCCCTTTGGCGCCTCAGCAACGCCAGATGGTTCCTGCTTAATAACAGCTCCAGATAAAATCTTTTCATCAAAGGCATAAGTAGATTCGACATTAAAACCGAGGTCAGTTAACTCGTTGAGCGCTTGTTCACCGCTCTTTCCTGCATAAGAAGTAAGCGCAACGGTTTCTACTCCCTTACTGATTTCAAGTGAGATCGTTGCATCCCGCTTCACTTTGGAACCAGGCTCTGGACTAGAAGTGATTACAAAACCTTTTGGTACTAGTTTGCTAAAAACTTCAGTGTTTGCCCCAAGAGATAGTGGGAACTTCTCAATTGCAGCTCTTGCGGCTTCAGGAGTTAATCCAGCAACTGGGGGAATTAAGTATCGCTCTGGTCCTTTGGACACAATTAATTTAACTTGCCCGCCCGCGTCAACGCGTCCACCACCTGGCGGGATTGATTCAATGATGGCCCCTTTGGGAATCTCCTCATCAAAGCGGTTTTCTGAAACTAGCGTAGTTAAACCAAGAGGAGTCAGGGCTGAAGATGCATCTTCAAGAGTGCCGCCCACAATTGATGGCACAACAACACGTGAACCTGGTCCAACTAAAGTCCACCAGCCACCAACTCCTAGAGCAACGGCAAGAATGAATGCAACTTTGCGGTTCCTGCGTACTCGCTTGCTCGCCCTTTTCTTTCTTTCCTTTTGCTTTTGCTTTTTTTCTTGTATTTCTTGAATTTCCTGGGTGGATTCCTCGACTTCAACGGTGGGTTCTTTTTCAACTTCAACTACATTTTTCGGTTTATTTCGAGGTTTCTCTTTAATTGGTTCAATCGGAAGATCTAGCGCTAACTTCATCTGATTGCTTTTCGGGTCAATCTCATTTTGAATTGATTCCAAAGAGCGTAAAAACTCTCCAGCATTTGCTGGACGCTTATCTGGATCTCGATTTGTAGCACTCGCAATAAGAAGATTAAGTGCTTCGGGAACGTCCTTACGTTTGCTTCGCAGCTGGGGAACTTCTTCGTTGACATGCATATATGCAATTTGAATAGGAGAGTCACCGAGAAAAGGCTTTTCGCCAGTTAGCATTTCAAAGGCCACAATTCCAACTGCGTAAATATCACTTCGTGCATCTGCAATACCACGTTGAACTTGCTCGGGCGAAAGATAAGAGACAGATCCCAGAATCACACTTGATTCAGCCGTCATGGTTGAGCCAATTAGTTCACCACGTGCAAGACCGAAATCGGCAATTTTCACGCGTCCCTCTTTAGAGATCAAGATATTTTCAGGTTTGATATCTCGGTGCACGATTCCTAAATCATGTGCGGCGGCAAGTGCACTTAAAATCGGAGTTAAATAATTAATTGCATCTTTAATTTCAAATCTGCCACGTTCATTTAAGTATTCACGCAGTGTGTGACCTTGGATGAGCTCCATAA
>WLCU01000084.1 GCA_009705165.1 Actinomycetota bacterium
ATCATCGGATAATGTTCCGGCGCGAATATTATTTAAACCAACGCGGGCTTCGGCAGACAACATGCGCATTGTGATTTCAGATTTAGACATTTCAAGTGAGAAGATCACTGAAGTTTGACCCTCATGAATCGATGCGTGACGTGCAATATCAAGACCAAGCGTTGACTTACCGACTGCAGGACGCGCAGCCAAAATAATCATGTTGCCAGGATGTAGACCATGAGTTAATGCATCAAGATCTTTAAATCCAGTCTTAACACCTTCAACGCCAACGCCTTTTGAAATTGCTTCAATCTCATCTAGAGCTTGTGGCAATAACGTAGAAAGTTGTACGTAATCTTCTGATGCACGACGTTCGGTAACTGCGTAAACCTCGGCCTGTGCTTGGTCGACCATGTCATCGACTTCACCTTCGGATGTATAACCGAGTTGAACAATTTTTGTTCCGGCTTCAACTAAGCGGCGCATGATTGCATGTTCGCGAACAATCTTTGCGTAATAGCCAGCGTTAGCTGCAGTAGGAACAGATGAAATTAAAGTGTGCAGATATGGTGCACCACCAGCGCGTGCAATATCTCCGCGCTTGCTTAACTCAGATGAAACAGTGACAGCGTCAACAGGTTCGCCGCGACCATAGAGATCAATAATTGCATCGTAAATTAATTCGTGAGCAGGGCGATAAAAATCGCGATCGCGAATTACTTCGATGACATCTGCAATTGCATCTTTTGATAACAACATTCCGCCGAGAACGGATTGTTCTGCAATTAAATCCTGTGGTGGGGTGCGCTCGAACTCGGCGCCAACAGAGTTAATGTTGGGATCTCTAGTTGGGCGATTATTAGGAAGTTCGGCGATGCTCACGCGTATAACCTCCCATTAGCTACTGACATTTGACCTGTGTGCGTAACTTAGGCGGGCGGCCCTATCGCAGGCGAGTGAGAGCAGTGGGTGATGGGGATAAAGCTGTGGGTAACTCGGTGGATAAGCGTGTTTTCCTGTGCACAAAGCGGTGGATGAATTGTGCGTAACTAGGCAGAAACTACTGCCGCTGGGAAAAAGCGCAGGTCAGGGGCGAGCTTTCTTACCGAGGGGTGTGCACAAAACAATTTTGGGGAATCTTACATTTTGGGATTTAAGCTTTTATGCGCTCATTCGTTGGATCAAATAACGGTTCAGCGCAGATTGTTCCTGCGCGCCACGTTCCAAAAAACTCTACATCTACCTGTGTTCCAACATCAGAGTTGTGGATGGGTAGATAGGCATAAGCAATAGCTTTTTTGATTGTGTAGCCCTGACCGCCAGATTTAATACGCCCAACAATTTTTCCATCGATTCGTATTGGTTCAGAACCAAATGGAACACAAGTGATGTCATCAAAAACTATGGCCACAAGTTTGCGCTTGGGATTAGCTTGAGCGGCAAGTGCTGCTGCTTTACCGTGAAAGTTTTCTTTTTTAAGTGAAACTGCAAAGCCAACTCCGGCTTCGAATGGATTGGTTTCGGTATTAATTTCTCCGGCCCATGCGCGATAACCTTTTTCAAGGCGCAGTGATTCGATTGCTCGATAACCACAGGCTTTAATGCCATGAGATTTTCCCGCCGCCATTAATTTTGTCCAAAGCTCTAAGGCATCAGCAACATCTGCATAGAGTTCCCAGCCAAGTTCTCCAACATATGTCAATCTGGTTGCACGCACCTTTATGCCATCTACAGTTATTTCTTTGGAGGTCATAAATGGAAAAGCTGCATGAGAAAGATCGGTATCGGTCAGGGTTTGCAAAATAGTTCTAGATTTTGGTCCCATGATTCCAAAACAGGAAAGCTCGCGAGTGATGTTAGTAATTTCAACATCATTGAATGAGTGTTCTCTGCGCATCTTTTCTAACCAACCGAAATCATGAACCGCAAATGCTGTGCCGGTCACGATTAAGAATTCGTTTTCACCAGTTTGTGTAACGGTGTAATCAGATTCGATTCCAGCTTTTGAATTAAGGGCTTGTGTGTATGTTGTTTTTCCAACACCTTTCACAACATTGTTCGCACAAACATAATTAAGGAATTCTGCAGCTCGTGCACCGTTTACACGTGCCTTAGCAAATGATGATTCATCAAATAGACCTGCGTTATTTCGCGTTGCATGGTGTTCTACTTGAACTGCGTTCGACCAGTGATTTCCTAGCCAATCTTTAGGGCGCAAAGCATCGTTACCAATGTTTGAGGCATAGAAATTAACGCGCTCCCATGAAGCTTTTTCGCCGAAAATCGCACCATTAGCTTTATGCCACTCATATACCGGTGACATGAATTTTGGACGCGCAGATTTTCGTTCTTCACCTGGGTAATGGATGTCGTAATACTCTTCATAGTTTTCAGTAATACGTTGCAAAGTAAAATCAGGTGATTCATAGGATGCACCAAAACGTTTGATATCCATGTGCCACAGATCCATAGTTGGTTCACCGGCAACAATCCATTCGGCAACAACTTTTCCGATTCCGCCAGCGCCAGCGATTCCATGTGCGCAAAAACCTGCAGCAACATAGAAACCACCAACTGAAGTTTCACCTAAGCAGAACTCGTTATCGGGTGTGAAACCTTCAGGGCCATTAATAAAACTCTTAATTCCAACTTCGCTCATCTTGGGAACACGTTTTTGTGAAGCTTCTGCAATATCTACAAAGCGATCCCAGTCTTCGGCTAACAAGGTGTTATTAAAGTTTGCTGGGATGTCATCGATATTGTTGTAGTCGGCAGACCAAGCTTTGGATGTGCGTTCGTATCCGCCCATCAGTAATCCAGAGACTTCTTGACGGAAGTAAATTAAATTGTCGGGGTCTCGTAGTGATGGCAAAAACGCAGCATCTTGTGGCATGAAGTTTTCTGTAATCAAATACTGGTGACTCATGGGAACTATCGGGACGCGGACATTAACCATGCGTGCAATCTGTGGTGCATACATTCCGCCACAGTTAACAACGATTTCGCATTCGATTTCACCTTTGTCGGTGACAACACTGCTAACGCGACCATTAGTTGTTTTGATTTCCAATACACGCGTATGCGTAAAAATCTGCACACCTTGTTTTCGCGCACCAGCTGCAAGTGCCATCGCAAGTTGTGATGGATCTACTTGACCATCAGATGCCATGTAACACGCACCGACTACGCCATCTAAATCAATGAGCGGAAAAAGATTCTGCGCTTCTTGCGGTGAAATCTCATGTAAATCCAGACCAAAGGTTTTAGCCCAACCAATCTGGCGCCTGATTTCCTGCATTCGCTCAGGTGTTGAGGCTAATTTGATGCTTCCGCATTCGCGCCAACTAGGTGGCGTATCGCTTTGTTGCAGTTTTCTATAGAGATCAACTGAGTGCATATTCATCAAAGTCAACGTTGGATCTGCGCGTAGCTGACCAACTAAACCAGCGCTGTGAAAAGTAGAGCCACTGGTGAGTTCATTTCGATCTAACAGGATTACATCTTTTTCGCCGAGTTCGGCCAAATGATAAGCGACGGAAGTTCCGCCTACGCCTCCACCAATAATGATGATTTTTGCTCTGGTTGGGACTACTGACACGGCCACTTAGAAAATGTATCCTGAATGCGTGCCGGCCGATAGTGTTTTAGAGCAGGAATTTTCTCAACTCTTTAACAAGGTTCCCCTGCTTGAAAATCGAACCTCGATTAAAGAACTCTCGGGCGGATTAACCAATAGAAACTTTCTTATCCAAACACCAGTTGATAAATATGTGGCCCGAGTCTCAAGTAACTCCTCATCTTTGTTATCAATCGATCGCGGTTCAGAGTATATAAATTCAACCATCGCTGGCAATGGCGGCGTTGGTGCCAAAGTTTTAGATTATCTACCCGGTGAAGGCCTGTTGTTAATTTCTTATATCAGTGGCAAAACTTTTGGTGCCGAAGATGTTGGTGCAAATTTGCCGCGCATCGCAACTAGTCTGCAAAATCTGCACGCGCTCGAAGCTTTTGATCATGAATTCAATATGTTTAATACACAAAAGAATTACTTAAAGATTGTGCAAGAGCAGGGCTTTAGGGTTCCAGATGGATATTTAGATTTCGAACCTATGGTTGCCCAGATTAGAAAAGCCTTTGAAGTTCTATTTGAAGGGCTTGTGCCTTGTAATAATGATTTGCTTCCGGGAAATTTCATAGACGATGGTCAAAAGATCTGGTTGATTGATTATGAATACTCAGGAAATAACGATGCCTGCTTTGAGATTGGCAACGTGTGGGCTGAGGCTTTCTTGCCGATTGAAGCGCTCGAAGCGTTGGTCAATGCTTATTACGGCGGTTATCGTCCAGACAAAGTTGCGCGTGCCTGGTTATGGGCGTTGATGGCAAAGTATGGATGGACGTTGTGGGCTTCGATTCAAAATTCGGTAAGTGATATTGAATTTGATTTCTGGGAATGGGGAATGTCGAAATACGATTTAGCGCGTAGTGAATTTACTAGTGAATACTTTAAGAAAGCTTTGGTTGCGGTAACTACAAAGTAATTACAAATAAAAAAGCCCGCCGCATTAGCGACGGGCCTTCCTAATTTTTATAGATTATTCGGCAACTACTGAAACAGTAATCTTTGCAACGATGTTGTGGCCTAGTGAGACCTTCACTTCGTGGTTACCAGTTTTCTTGATATGTCCGGCAGTCTTAATTGAGTGACGGTCGATATCTAGACCAACTGATGCCTTGATTGCTGCGGCAACATCTTTATCTGTTACTGAACCAAAGAGTGCGCCCTTAGCGCCAACCTTTGCCTTTGCAACAACTGATGCTGACTCAAGCTTTGCCTTGATCTCTTTAGCGTGGTCGATATCGCGGACTTCGCGAGCTGTACGCGCACGGCGAATGCTCTGAATCTGCTTTTCTCCACCAAGTGACCATGCAATTGCATTTCCGCGTGGCAACAAGAAGTTGCGAGCGAATCCATCTTTAACAGTTACAACATCTCCTGCAGTGCCTAGGCCTGCAACTTCACGAGTAAGGATTAGTTTCATTGTC
>WLCU01000085.1 GCA_009705165.1 Actinomycetota bacterium
TACCGTTAGGTGGGTTGGTAATTCCTAAAGGTAGCTTGGCTAATCAATGCATAAAACTTTCTACTCCTGCACCTACTGATTCTAATTTAATGGCCGCGGCTGCAACATCAATGCGAAATTTATTTTCCGTCTCGACTTCGATCCAACCGGTATTAAAAGCACCAGCGCCAGTTGCGGTCGATTTGCCTACAGTAAATGGTGGTAATGCTGGAGGCGACAGCAATCTTTCACAGCAGTTAGATGTTGTAGCAAAATTAATTGCAGCTGGTTCGCCCACTAAAGTTTGGTCGGTTTCTTTAGGTGGATTTGATACACATGCGAACGAGGCTAATGCTCAAGCTGAATTACTCGGCGTCGTCTCAACATCGTTAAGCCGATTCTTGAGTCAGCTAAAATCAACTACAAGATCTAAAGACGTAACAGTTATGGTTTATAGCGAATTTGGCCGACGGGTTAAAGGAAATGCTTCCCAAGGAACAGATCATGGAACCTCCGGGCCTATGTTTCTACTCGGCGAAAAAGTGAAAGGTGGCTTCTATGGAGATCAACCTTCGCTCTCGAAATTAATAGATGGCGATTTGGCGGTTACGACTGATTTTAGAGATGTATATGCCACTGTCTTGGATTCGATCCTAAAATCTCCGGCTGAACAAACTCTGGGCAAATGGAGTGGGCGAGCAAACTTCCTTCGACCTGATTAATTATCGGCCTTATAAACAATAACTTCGGTGCGTTTGCGGCGAGTGATTCCTTTTGGTGGATTGGCTTCAACTAAGGCGTCAACTTCAATTCGAAGTTGGGCTACTTCGATAGCCATGTTGGCCATTGCAGATTCAAGTTCAATAATTCGCTTGATTCCAGCATGATTAATTCCTTCACCAACTAGTTTTTGTACAGCTCTTAGTAATGCAATATCGCGCAGTGAATACCGGCGGTTACGTCCTTCGGTGCGTGAAGGTGAAACTAAACCTAAGCGATCATATTGTCGCAATGTTTGTGGATGTAAACCTGAAATCTCTGCCGCAACTGAAATCACATACACAGCTGCATCATCGGCAGGTGCGTCATTTTTTAATTCATCGCTCATTGCTTAGCCTTAGCCGCTAACTCTGCACGTACATCTTGACTAGAAGTTTCCTTTGCAAAAGCTTTAAGTGCATCCAAAGCTTTACCGTCAACGCGTTGGGGAACTTGTACGTCAACAGTTACTAAAAGATCTCCAGTACTTGCACCCTTAGTAATACCGCGTCCCTTAACTCGCAAAGTACGACCCGATGGAGTTCCGGGTGCAATGCGCACAGTTACTTCATCGCCACTTAAAACTGGAACTTTTACATCAGCGCCAAGTGCAGCTTCGGCAAAAGTAATAGGTAAAGTCAGTGTTAAGTTTTCACCTTTACGCGCAAATAATGGATGCGCCTTTACATGCAAAAGAATAAATAAATCTCCTGGACCAGCTTCTCCGGGAGAACCTTTTCCCTTAACGCGAATCTTTGCGCCATCATTTACTCCCGCAGGAACTCGAGCGGTAATGTTTTGTGCTGCGCCACGGTCGGTACCAAGTCGTAAATCTAGATTTGTGCCAAAAATAGATTCGCGAAAAGTAATTGTGGCTTCGGTTTGTAAATCCTGACCTTTACGAGGTCCACGTCGACCGCCGCCGCCAAATAGATTGGAGAAAATATCTTGCGGATTTCCGCCACCGAACATGTCTGAAAAATCTCCGCCTTGGAAATTTTGTCCACCCGTTGGCGCTCTAAATCCGCCACGTTCAAATAGCGAACGCGCTTCATCGTATTCAGCGCGCTTTTTCGGGTCTGAGAGAATTTCATAGGCCTCTGAAATTCCTTTGAACTTTTCCTCTTTTGCCGCATCGCCCTTAGTTTTATCTGGGTGAAGTTCGCGGGCAAGTGCACGGTACTTCTTTTTAATCTCATCCGGAGCAGCCTTTTTATCTATGCCAAGGGTTTTGTAGAAATCCTTTTCATATAGATCTTTGGCTGCCATTGCTAATTATTCTCCCGCTGGATCTGTAACTGCAACGCGAGCTGGACGCAAAATACGTTCTTTGAATTTATATCCAGGTTGCAAAATCTTTGATGCAGTTGGCACAGCTACATCGGCAGATGTGTCGTGCATTAAAGCTTCGTGAATCTGTGGATCAAAAGCTTCGCCTTCGGTTCCGTATTTTTCTAAACCAATGCGGGTAACAATTGAATTAAGTTGATCGGCAACAGCTTTAAAGCCACCAGTGAGTTCGCCGTGTTGTTCCGCGCGATCTACGTCGTCTAAAAGCGCAAGTAGTTCAGTAAGAACCGCACCGATTGCCATCTCATGCGCCAGCGAACGATCGCGTTCTACGCGCTTGCGATAGTTGGCATATTCAGCTTGGAGTCGCTGTAAATCACTAGTTAATGTAGCTACCGGATCAGTTACCTGATCCGGCGCTACATCTTCAACTACTGATTCTTCTGTAACCGAAGTTTCTTCGGTCATTACGCTTCATCCACCACTTCAGCGTCTTCAACGCCATCTTCATTTGGAGTTGATTCGCCTTCAGCAGCTGCTCCTGCATACAACGCAGCTCCAAGAGCTTGGCTGACAGTTGCAACCTTTTCAGTTGCTGACTTAATCATTTCGTAGTTTGAACCACCAAGTGCGGTTTTCAACTCAACAAGTGCGGCTTCAGTTTCTGTTTTCTTCTCAAGGGCATCACCTGTCGACAACTTCTCTTCGTTGTCTTTAATGAATTTTTCAGTTGAGTAAAGAAGTGAATCACCCGCGTTGCGAATCTCAGCTTCTTCTTTACGCTGACGATCTTCTTCAGCATGTGATTCTGCATCAGCCATCATGCGTTCAATCTCTTCTTTAGAAAGTGCGGAGCCACCTGTAATGGTCATGCTCTGTTCTTTTCCAGTTCCAAGATCTTTTGCAGATACGTGAACGATTCCATTTGCATCGATATCGAAAGTAACTTCGATTTGTGGAATTCCACGTGGTGCAGGTGGCAGACCGGTTAGTTCGAACATGCCAAGTTTCTTGTTATAAGCGGCCATTTCGCGCTCACCTTGGTATGCCTGAATCTGTACCGCTGGCTGATTGTCATCTGCAGTTGTAAATACTTCGCTGCGCTTTGTAGGGATAGTTGTGTTGCGTTCGATTAACTTAGTCATAACGCCGCCCTTAGTTTCAATACCAAGAGATAGTGGTGTCACATCAAGTAAAAGAACATCTTTAACTTCACCCTTTAGAACACCTGCTTGTAGTGATGCACCAACAGCTACAACTTCATCAGGGTTTACGCCCTTGTTTGGCTCTTTTCCGCCTGTTAATTCCTTTACAAGCTCGACAACAGCTGGCATACGTGTTGATCCACCAACAAGTACAACTGATTCGATCTTATTAATTGGAATTCCAGCATCTTTTAGAACTGCCTGGAAAGGCTTCTTGCAACGTTCTAGCAATGCAGAAGTTAACTGCTGAAACTGTGCACGAGTAATTGTTTCATCAAGGAATAGTGGATTCTTTTCAGCATCCACCGTGATGTAAGGCAAGTTAATTGATGCTGACTGTGAAGATGAAAGTTCGATCTTTGCTTTTTCAGCAGCTTCACGAATACGTTGCATCGCCATCTTGTCTTTAGTTAAATCAATTCCGTTTTGTGAACCGAAAGTTGTAACGAGGTGATCAACTAGTGCTTGATCCCAGTCATCGCCACCAAGGTTGTTATCACCATTAGTTGCTTTAACTTCTACAACGCCGTCACCGATTTCTAGAAGTGAAACGTCAAATGTTCCACCGCCAAGGTCGAAGACAAGAATTGTTTGTTCTTTGTCAGCCTTATCAAGACCATATGCGAGCGCTGCTGCAGTTGGTTCGTTGATAATGCGTAAAACGTTTAGGCCAGCAATTTCACCGGCTTCTTTAGTTGCTTGACGTTGTGCGTCATTGAAATATGCAGGGACGGTAATAACTGCATCGGTGACAGTTTCACCAAGGTATGACTCTGCATCGCGCTTTAGCTTTTGCAAAACACGTGCTGAAATTTCTTGTGGCGTGTATTTCTTGCCATCAATATCGGTAGTCCAGCTAGTGCCCATGTGGCGCTTTACTGAACGAATGGTGCGATCAACGTTTGTTACTGACTGGCGCTTGGCCACTTCACCAACAAGTACTTCGCCATTTTTTGCGAAAGCGACGATCGACGGGGTCGTACGGGCGCCTTCAGCGTTGGCGATAACGGTGGGTTCTCCACCTTCCAAGACCGATACGCAACTGTTAGTGGTACCTAGGTCGATTCCAACTGCTCTAGCCATGTAAGTGGTGCTCCTTTTATCTTCGCTCGAGCCTGATTTAGGGTCGAGGACCTCTTGAAACCTGAGCCGATCATACCCAAAAGGTTGAGTCGTAGCGACTCAGGTTTGCTATTAAGGGAACCGCTGGCCCCCGCCACTTATTCCCGTTCTGCCACAGGTTGGCCGTTAATCTTTCTCCATGAACCTGACTCTTGCCGCGCTTTCATATGGAATCACCGTCTTTGCCCTTGGCCTTGTAGCTGTGCGAGTTCGGCAGTTACTGGCAATCTACAAAAAGGGTGCAGCCGATCCCACACGCGGTGAACATAAAGGCACACGACTGCGTATGGCCTTCCGCGAAATCTTTGGTCACACCAAGATGTTTAATTTTACGGTTGTTGGTTTTGCGCACTGGTTTGTCATGGTCGGCTTCGTTGTTTTGTTTGGAACTTTAGTCACCGCGTATGGTCAATTAATTAATCCACGTTTTGCTTTGCCGATCATTGGTCATTTCTGGGTTTATGAATACATCACTGAACTGATTGCTTGGGCAACAGGAATCGGAATAGTAACTTTAATTGGAATTCGACAAGTTACCCGTCTTCGTAACAAGCGTTCACGTTTTTATGGCAGCGGAATGCTTAAGGCGTATTACGTTGAATTCACAATCTTGCTTATTGTTTTTTGTGTTGTTGCTCTGCGCGGACTAGAAGGTGCACTCTCTGAAGAA
>WLCU01000086.1 GCA_009705165.1 Actinomycetota bacterium
GCTTTTAGATCACTTGCAAGAACTGGCTTTTTATCTTTGGTATAACCAACAACAATTTTGCCAATTTTTTCCTTGAGATCTTCAATTGAAGTAGCAAGGCAGAAAATAGCCATAATCTCAGATGCAACAACAATGTCAAAGCCATCGCTTCGAGGATATCCATTACCGACGCCACCTAGAGAGGCAACAATTTCGCGCAATGCACGATCATTCATATCTACTACGCGCTTCCACGCAATGCGACGAACATCGATATTTAGTTCGTTGCCATGATGAATGTGGTTATCCAAAAGCGCTGCAAGTAAGTTGTTTGCAAGGGCAATTGCATTGAAATCACCTGTGAAATGCAGGTTGATATCTTCCATAGGAACTACTTGGGCATAACCTCCGCCTGCAGCTCCACCCTTCATTCCAAAGACTGGGCCAAGAGATGGTTCACGCAAAGCAATCATGGCGTTCTTGCCGATATGACGAAGTGCATCACCTAGTCCAACCGTAGTTGTTGTCTTGCCTTCTCCAGCAGGAGTCGGGCTAATTGCCGTAACTAAAATTAGCTTTGAGTTATCACGCTTTGGAAGTGCGGTGAGGTATTTAAGATTTACCTTTGCCTTGTATTTTCCGTAGCTCTCAAGGTTATCTGCATCAATTCCAAGCATTGCACCGATTTCGGTGACTGGCTTCATGGTTGCAGCTTGTGCAATTTCGATATCTGACATTTTTTATCCTTTGGCCTGACGTATGGCGCTTGTGAGCGCAGGTAACACTTGATGCAAATCACCGATGATTGCGTAATCTGCATACCCCAAAATTGGAGCTTCTGGATCTGTATTGATAACTACGATTGTTTTACTATTTTTCATACCCGCAATATGTTGCATCGCACCTGAGATTCCAGCAGCGATATAAAGATCTGGAGCAACTTTTGTTCCAGTCTGTCCCACTTGTTCTGCATGTGGGCGCCAACCAGAACTTGTAACTACACGTGAACAACCAACCGTTCCCCCGAGCAAAGTTGCAAGTTCTTCAATTTGACCAAAACCTTCAGGTCCGCCAACACCACGTCCGCCAGAAACAATAACTTTGGCATCGGTAAGTGTTACGCCACCTTTAGATTCACCGGCATCGCGGCTAAGAACTTTGACCGCATAATCTTGTGGTTGAAGTGATGGTTCAAATTCACTGACCGTTGCGGCGCCACCATTTGCTGATTCTGGTTCAGTTGAAAATGCTAGAACTGAAGCAATCAGTAAGTCAGCGTGGACATTTGCAGATTCAATAAGGTTTCCTGCCCAGCGTGCACGAAGCACATGATGAGGATTTCCTAAAGTGATTTCTGAACATTCAGCCGCCATTGGAAGATCAAGAAAGGCCGCTAAGTGCGCTAACTGCTCATTTCCACGTGGGCTTCCGGCAGCTAGAACTGCAGCAGGCTTTAGTTTTTCAACTAAATCCTTCAAAGCGCGCCCCGTTGCCATTGGTGTGTAATCGGTGATGTTGGCATGAGCTGCAACGTGCAAAACCTTGGCACCATATTCGCCAACGATTGCTGCAAGTGATGCGGCTTCTTTACCAACTACTACGGCTTCAACATCTTGACCTAATTTTCGGGCAGCAGTTAATGCACGTAATGAAAGTTGATCGAGTTCACCACGGTCGTGATCTACAAGAACTAGAATCATTAGAAAGTTCCAATCTTTTTAAGGACTTCAACCAGTGCAGGAACTGCATCTACACCGTTACCAAGAATTTCGGCGCCGGTAGATTTTGAGGGCGCTAATGCCAAATTCACTTTTTCAAGTTTTGGAACCCGCGCTTCTGCTTTTTTCATATCTACTGGCTTCTTGCGTGCTTGCATACGACCAGGTACGGATGGATAACGCGGAATGTTAAGACCATCGCGCACAGTAACGATTGCAGGTAATGCAACTTCGTAATGCTCGCGACCAGCGGCAACTACACGATCACAAACTGCAACCCCATTTTCAACCTTCATCGATTTAACATTTGTAATGATTGGGCGATTGAGGGCATGTGCTACTCGGATATGGATCTGATAGCCGGCACTATCGGCAGATTCTGCACCGAAAATAATCAAGTCAAACTTGGTCTCTTCAGCATTAATTGCATCAACAAGTGCTGCAGCGGTGCCTTGTGGATCCCACTCTTGTCCATCGGTTTCAAGCAATACTGCGCGAGTTGCACCGATTGCTAATTGAGAACGCAGTTGTTCTTCGGCATCACTTGGTCCGAGAGTAAGAAGTGTGAGAGTTCCACCCATCTGTTCGACCAGTTGAACTCCAGCTTCAACAGCATTTTCTTCGTGAGGACTAATACCAAAACCAAGATGCTTAGTTTCAATATCGCGAGAATCTGGAGTCAGAATCAAAGTTCCGCCAGCTAGCGGAACGCGCTTTAGACAGACAAGTACATCCATTATGAAAGGATCCGTTCATTTGATGGGTCAAATACTGATGTAGAACCAACTTCAGCGATAGAACATGGGTAATGCTCACCCAAATATTCAACGATGAATTTGTTTCCAGCAACTGCTAATTCAGTTGGTAGGTAAGACATAAGAATGTGCTTACCAAGAGATGGCGCAGAACCTGCACTAGTTACATATGAACGACGTCCATGTGCATCAGTGATTGGCTTCTTATCTAGCGTCAGGATTGGCTCGTTGCCCATCATGTAACGCTTTTCGCCAGTTGATGAAGTGTGATCATCGACAAACAAAGTACAAAGCATTGCAACAGGCTTTTCAGCACGGTGCTTTACATGTGCTTCCTTGCCCACAAAATCAGCTTCTTTAAGTTTTGGAGTTTGCATTCCAGCTTCTACAACTGTGTATTCAGTTTCTAGTTCTGGACCATATGCGCGGTAGCACTTTTCTAGTCGACCAGTAGTTCCATACACACCGATTCCAACGGGAATCAAGCCATGATTCTTACCGGCTTCCCATAACGCATCCCACAGCGCAGGGCCATCAGCCATAGGTACATAGAACTCCCAACCAAGATCGCCTACATATGAAATTCGAGATGCAAGAACTTTGACGCCCTTGATGTCAATCTCTTTGCATGTACTGAACTTGAAAGCTTCGTTGCTCATGTCTGCAGACGTAACTTCTTGAACAATCTTGCGTGCATTAGGTCCCCACACACCAAGTGTTGTGAAGTCAGAAGTAATATCTTTAATAGTTGCTGAGCCATCCGCAGGCAAAAGATCTGCGAACCATTTCTTATCAGCCATGCCGTGTGCACCACCAGTAACAACGCGGAAGTGATCGGTATCAAGACGCATGATTGTTAAATCTGATTTAAATCCACCATTTGGACCAAGCACTGGTGTGTAAACAACTCGCCCAATGGCAACATCCATCTGACGAAGCGCGGCCTTTTGCACTACGGCCAAAGCTGATGGGCCAGTGATATCAAAGTAAGCAAATGCAGTCAGATCGACCATGCCTGCGGTTTCGCGCATTTGTAAGTGCTCTGCATTGATAATTGGTGACCACCAACGAGATTCCCACTCAGCTGTGCGTGGCATTACTTTGTCGCCAAATTTTGCAACTAAATCTTTATTGCAGTCATACCAGAATGGTCGTTCCCAACCTGCAGTCTCATAAAAGACCGCACCAAGTGCGGCTTCACGGTCATAGTAAGGAGACAGGCGAACTTTACGATTTGATTCGTACTGTTCTAGTGGGTGAACGATTCCGTAAGTCTTATTAAATGATTCAGCAACACGATCTTTAATGTGCTTTTCTTCTTTATGGTGTTCGTGGAAGCGAGCAATGTTTGATGCATGAAGATCGATATGTGAATCGCCAAGAACCATCCACTCAGCTACTGATTTTGCAGTTCCTGGACCTTCCTTAATCCAAACTGCGGCAACTGACCACAAGTTCTTAACTTCTGGAGTTTCTCCCAGGATTGGCATTCCATCTGGTGTGTAAGAAAGGATTCCGTTAATCGCATATTTTTCGCGGACGTTTTCATCACCGACAATTGATGGCATTAGTTCGTATGCATGCTCATCTTGAATATCGAAATCTGCTTGTGTAAATGCAAACTCAGTTGGAGATAAGGCTGCCGTTGCATTTGAAGGTAGGTCTTCTGGAGTGTAAAGAATTGGGCGGTGAGCATATGAACCGATTTCAAGACCGGTACCGTGCTGACGCTCGTACATGAACACATCCATGTCGCGAACGATTGGCCATTCAATATCACCCTTGGTGTCTTTAAAGAATGGAACTGGTCCGATGTCCTTCATCTGGTGAACTGCAGGAGTAAGTGGAATATGTGCCCCGGCCATTGCAGCTAGCTTTGGTGACCAGCAACCAGTTGCAATTACTACGTACTCAGCTTCAATTGTTCCTTGATCAGTGACAACTGCTTTAACTTTTCCATTTTCTGTCGTGATGTCTTGAACTTCAACATTTGCAAAAGATTGCAAAGCGCCCATCTCTTGCGCCTTTTCACGCATGATTGTTCCAGTGCGAAGTGAGTCGACAACACCCACAGTTGGCTGGTAATAACCGCCTAAAATAATGCTTTCATCGATATATGGGACAAGCTCTTTTACTTCGGCTGGATTAAGGATTCGACCACCTTCGACTCCCCATGATTTTCCAGATGTGATTCGGCGAGCAAGTTCCTGCATACGCTCTGGTGTACGGGCAACTTCGATACCACCAGTTTCAGTAAATGTTCCAAACTCTTTGTATTGACGCATACTTTCTGCAGTTATAGCCGTCATCTCTTTGGAGTGATCGACGGGAAAAATAAAGTTAGATGCGTGGCCAGTTGATCCACCAGGGTTTGGAAGCGGTCCTTTATCAATCTGGACAATGTCTTTCCAACCTAATTTTGCAAGGTGGTAAACCATTCCGTTGCCGACGATTCCAGCGCCAATAACAACGCACTTTGCCTTAGCAGGTAACTTACTCATTGATTTATTCCTTTATCTTGGTATGTGGTGGTTATAAAGATTTTCGAATTTCGGATTCAAA
>WLCU01000087.1 GCA_009705165.1 Actinomycetota bacterium
CACAAATGACTTAGCAGTTCTAGTTCAAACTCTAGAAGAGCTCGATGGGTTAAGCGAAAATGAAATTGCATCAGCTGCGGCTGCGGCAAAAGATCGTGGCCATGAAGGTAAATGGCTCATTGGGATGGTCAATTTTTCAGGAAACCCGGTATTGGATTCACTTACTAATCGCGAACTGCGTAAAAAAATCATGCAGGAATCCTTAGTTAAAGCCAACCGTGCTAACGAAAATGACAATAAACCAGTGCTATTGCAGATGGTTAATTTGCGTGCAGAGCGGGCCAAACTATTTGGCAAGAACACTCATGCCGAACATGTAATTGCCGTACAAACTGCCGAACACCCAGATAACGTGCATGCAATGCTTCGCAAGATCGCACCAGCTGCAGTTCGCAATGCAAAAGCCGAAGCCGAGGACCTGAAGAAATCAGCCGGCCATGAAATTGAAAGTTGGGACTGGGGTTTTTATACCGAGCAAGTTCGTCTAGAAAAATACAACATTGATACCAGCAAGATGCGGCCTTACTTTGAACTTGAATCTGTTCTAAAGAACGGAGTTTTCTTTGCCGCAAATAAACTCTTTGGAATTACTTTCAAAGAGCGCCCGGATCTAACCACCTACCATCCTGAAGCACGTGCCTTTGAAGTAAATAATGAAGATGGCTCGAAGGTTGGCCTCTTTATCGGTGATTTTTATACCCGTGATTCAAAGCGTGGTGGTGCTTGGATGAATAACTTGGTTGATCAAAATTTCCTTTTCAATCAACTTCCAGTCGTTGTAAATAATTTAAATATTCCAAAGCCTCCTGCAGGCAAGCCCACGCTATTAACTTATGATGAAACGACAACTTTGTTCCACGAGTTCGGACATGCGTTGCACGGACTGCTTTCACAAGTTAAATACCCACGGGTTTCTGGCACAAGCGTTCAGCGTGACTTTGTCGAATTCCCATCACAAGTAAATGAGATGTGGATCTTGTGGCCAGAAGTTGTCGAAAACTACGCACGTCATCATGAAACAGGTGAAAAACTTCCACAAGAGTGGATTGATAACTTAAAAGCGGCATCTACTTTTAATGAAGGTCACGCAACAACAAGTTACTTGGCTGCGGCAATCTTAGATTTAGCTTGGCACTCACTTACAAGTGAAGAAGCGGCCAAAGTTACTGATGTTGAAGGTTTTGAAGCACAAGCAATTAAGGATTACGGCTTGGAGTTTGCACCCGTCCCAACCCGTTACCGCTCAACTTATTTCAGCCATATCTTTGCCGGAGGTTACTCATCTGGGTATTACGGCTATATCTGGTCAGAAGTTTTAGATGCAGATACCGTGGATTGGTTTAAAGAAAATGGTGGATTGCAACGTAAAAACGGTGAGCATTTCAAGAACACACTTCTAGGTAGAGGTGGGTCAATTGATTCTATGCAGATGTTTAGAAACTTCCGTGGTCGCGATTCAAAGATCGAGCCGTTGTTGAAGCGTCGTGGTTTGCTGTAGTTCTTGATATTTCTTTTCAAGTTCAACAACTTCTCCGCTAACCAGTAAACGCTTATCTCGACCTAATTCACCAAAAACAATGGTGAAATCGCGAGCGCGACAATCAAATGCTTTTGCGAGTTCTTTGATTACGGCTTCGTTAGCTTTGCCGTCAACGGCAGGTGCTTGAACCGCAACAACTAAACGTGGCGGGTCACCAGCAACACCACCAACTTTATTTCGTGAAGAATTTGGGCGAACCCGAATTTCAATTAATAACTGCTCTGACACTTAGCCAGCAGAACCAGATCCTGATGGACCGGCTTTGCGCTGTACCTGTGGAGCTCCACCACTTCGTTGTCCGCCGCGAATCTTTGATCCACTTTCAGAATGTGTTTGTGTTCCTGGTGCTCCCGGCTTATTTTTCTTAGCTTCAAGGGCAGCAAGCATTCTTGCTTTCATGTCATCATTCTTATCGGCCATGCATTAATCCTACTGCACTTAGAAATTAAGAGCTTGATTCCTTATATTCGCGTAAACGTTCCAGAACTTCTGATTCGCGATACCGACGGTGCCCACCTAAAGTGCGAATGGCCGTTAATTTGCCGGCCTTTGCCCACCTAGTGACAGTCTTTGGATTGACGTGAAAACGCACTGCAACCTCTTTAGGGGTGAGTAGGACTTCAGCATCAGGTAAGTGCGCCATATCAACCTCTCCCGCCGCCGTGTCCGAATTGCTCCGTATTGTGGTGAAGTATTGCGATTTAACTGGCTATAAGCAATACGGTTTAAATGAATTAATTAGCTGATTCAAGTGCCTGAACTCTGCGCCAACGCGACATTAGCCGCTCGTAACCCTGGCCGGCCATCAACCCATCGGCGGCAGCAAGTCCGGACAAAGATTGCAAAACATCTTCGATTGATGTGTCGGCAAGTAAGCCATCTTCATCATTATCGCGAAGTGCCTTATCTAAATAGATTGCAAGTCCGCCGTAGTCGAGTTCAACATAAGATTTTGGGTGAAACATTTCTAGCCAATCTAAAAGATTTGCAAGATCTTGTTCGACTGGACCTTCACCAAAAGCATTAACAACGCTTTCATGGGCGAGCTGCCCCCGGGCTTTTGCATTTGCAACAGTTGTGCGTGCCATTGTGAATAAGCCATCTTTGTTTTCACCACGAGTGCGCTCTTCTGGCAGAAACAATAAAAACCAACGAGGTGGAATTACCCAAGTCTCATTAAGAATATGTGGAACTTTATCCTCTAGTAAATCTACTCCGGCAGTAATTACTTCTTCCATGGCCGGCGAAATAAAATATGGAACAACGGTGCTTGGTAATGAATCTTTAAAGTTATCTAACGCCGCCCAACAACGCGTTGCAGTTGACCAAGGTGCAACATATCTTTGACCATCAACATCAATAATATGAACACCATCTGGTCGACCAGCTGGCGGCTCGGGAACTATTGTGCGTGCGAGAGCAAACTCTTCTTCGTGAATGTAACTTTCATTATTGATTTCGATTGTTTGCCAACGCAAACGGTCAGCAGGTTCGAATGCAGAAAGTGGTTCGTAGATACGAAGTGAAGCGACGTACGGTGTAGGTCTCACGCACGTGGAATGTAATTGCCTTCAGCAAAGGGATCATCGTCATCCCTGTTACGTGAAGGTTCTACTTCGCCGTGAAGTTCTTTCGCAAGACGATCTAGATCCATATCTTGTGAGTTATATTTCAAATCACGAGCAACTTTGGTCTGTTTTGCTTTGGCTCGGCCGCGACCCATAGTGCGAGCTCCTTAACTGTTGCGTGTTCGTCAGAGGCGTAGGTTATCGCGCTCTGTAGGTGCCTTCCAAAGTTGAGCGTGAATCGGAGGCCTCTCTAGCCTGTACAACGCCGGCGACCCAGGCTTTCATTCCCCGGGCAGCCAGGGATCGAAGCGCTAAATCGGCAGAATCGGGCGAAACTATTGCCGTCATCCCAATTCCACAGTTCCAGGTCCGCTCCATATCAGCTTGCGGAACTCCGCCAATTTTAGATAAGAACTCCATCTCAACTGGGATCGACCAAGTTGAGCGATCATAAATTGCGGTTAAGTGATCAGGAATTACGCGCGCAGTATTTTCGGCGATTCCACCACCAGTTATGTGTGAAAATCCACGAAGCTTTCCTTGCATCGATTTAATTAAAGCTAAACAATCGAGTGCGTAAATTTCTGTTGGAATCAAGAAAACTTCGCCAGAGGTTTTTCCATATTCACTAACATGAGCTTCAAGTGAAAGTTTAGCCGTCTTAATAATATGGCGAACTAGAGAAAACCCATTTGCATGAAATCCACTTGCCGGCATCGCAATTAATACATCGCCTTTTTGAACTAGATGTGCACCTAGCTGTAGATCCGCATCAACAACACCAGTAGCTGCACCTGCAACATCGAACTCATCGTCTTCAAGCAGGCCAGGGTGTTCGGCAGTTTCGCCACCAATTAACGCAGTGCCAGCTTTTTCACAACCCCTTGCAATGCCGCCAACAATTTCGGCGATGCGTTCTGGGATAACTTTTCCAACTGCAATGTAGTCGGTCATGAAAAGTGGTTCAGCACCACATACAACTAAATCATCGACAACCATGGCAACTAGATCTTCACCGATTGTGTCGTATTTACCTAAAGCTCGGGCAATCTCGGTCTTAGTTCCAACGCCATCAGTTGACGTTGCAAGTAAAGGCTTTTTCATATTCTTTAACGCGCTTGCATCAAATAGACCAGCAAAACCACCGATTCCACCCATAACTTCAGGCCGAGTTGCTTTTGCAATTGAAGCTTTCATTAACTCAACTGCGCGATCGCCTGCATCTATATCTACTCCGGCGTCTTTATATGTACTCATTAGTTACCGTGCACTTCCGTGATTTCAAGGCGCATTTTGCCTTCAGACATATCTGCGGGAATGCGAATTGGATATTGACCCGTAAAGCAAGCCCCGCATAGCTTATTTTCATCAACCTGGGTCGATTTAATTAAGCCTTCAAGAGATACATAGCCCAATGAATCAGCGCCGATAGACCGACGAATCTCTTCAATTTCAAGACCGCTCGCCACAAGTTCAGCACGAGTCGCAAAATCAATTCCATAAAAACATGGCCACTTAACTGGTGGGGATGAAATACGGACGTGAATTTCTCGAGCACCTGCCTCGCGCAACATGCGAACTATTGCACGCTGTGTATTTCCACGAACAATTGAATCATCGACAACAACAATTCGTTTGCCTTCGATTATGTCGCGAAGTGGATTTAATTTTAAGCGGATACCAAGTTGTCGAATTGTCTGGCTTGGCTGGATAAATGTGCGACCAACATATGAATTTTTAACTAGGCCCATGCCATATGGAATTCCTGATGCTTTGGCGTAACCAATTGCAGCGGGTGTTCCAGATTCGGGAACTGGGATTACTAAATCAGCTTCTGTTGGGTGTTCTTTTGCTAGTTGTTCGCCAACTGCAACTCTTGTCGCGTGAACATTTCGGCCA
>WLCU01000088.1 GCA_009705165.1 Actinomycetota bacterium
CGGTCTGTCAAAATAGGCAAGGTCACGAAGGGCCCAACCAATAGCTTTAGCGATGAAGAATCGCTCATCAGCGCTATGGTCGTTGCAGTATCCAAGCAAGAGTTCGATATCTGTTTCGTATTTTCTGCCCCGCTGATGTTGAATCGCTGCACGATTGAGCCACAGGTTCTCGGACTTATTCCATGTGTTCATCAAACTAACCAGAGGAAACCTAGCTGTTAAGGGCGAAACCGCTACAGTTCCAAGTGCATCGACGGTGTCCCACCACGACTTATTGATTATGAGATATTGGACGTGTTCTTGCAAGAAATCTTTATCCGCACAATCTTTGAAAACTGCTATCAAGTCACAGGCAGCATATTGGTATTCGCGGTGGTCTAGTTTCCATAATTTGCGTGCAGTATTACCTAATTGATCAGATGTAGGCACGGGGAGTTCTTTGGCAATTTGCTTAACAGTTGATCGACGCTCTGGAGTCTTTACACCTAGAAAGATTGAAATATCTTTCATGTATGCCTGGGCACCAAATGCGTTTGACTTGTTGCCCAGAGGTGGCAGCTGCTCTTGAATAGCATCCATAAACTGTGAAGTAAATCCCATGGATTTATGTTTGCACGAAGGACAAAGTAAAACAACAAAGCCCGCACCAATTGGCACGGGCTTTGTTTTTAAGGTTTACTTTTAGATATCGAAGTAAAGTTCAAACTCAGCTGGATGTGGACGCAAGCGAACATAATCAACTTCTTGCTTACGTTTGAAATCGATCCATGTATCAATCAGATCCTTGGTGAATACTCCACCCTTGAGCAAGAACTCATGATCTTTTTCTAAGTTATCTAGAACTTCACCAAGAGATCCTGGAACTTGTGGAATTGCAGCCGCTTCTGCGCCTGTTAATTCGTACAAATCCTTATCAACTGGGGCAGGTGGTTCGATCTTATTGATGATTCCATCTAGACCAGCCATCAACATCGCAGCAAATGCTAGATATGGATTTGATGAAGGATCTGGGCAGCGGAACTCAATGCGCTTAGCTTTTGGATTTGATCCTGTAATTGGGATACGGATACAAGCCGAGCGGTTACGAGCTGAGTAAACAAGGTTTACTGGTGCTTCATAGCCTGGAACTAAGCGGCGATATGAGTTAACTGTTGGGTTAGTAAAAGCAAGCAGTGAAGGAGCATGCTTTAGAAGTCCACCGATGTAGTGACGGGCCATATCTGATAGATCGCCATATCCATCACCGAAGAACAATGGCTTGCCATCTTTCCACAGTGATTGGTGAACGTGCATACCTGAACCATTGTCACCGAAAAGTGGCTTCGGCATAAATGTTGCTGTCTTACCACCCTGCCAAGCAGTGTTGCGAATAACGTACTTAAACTTCATTACGTCATCACCTGCATGCAAGATATCTGTAAAGCGATAGTTAATTTCCATCTGACCTGCAGTACCAACTTCATGGTGTGAGCGTTCGACTAGTAATCCAACTTTTCCAAGTTGCATAACCATCTCATCGCGAAGATCAGCAAATTGATCTGTTGGAGATACTGGGAAATATCCACCCTTTACGCGTGTACGGTAACCACGGTTTGGGGTTCCATCTGCATCTTCTTTAATTCCTGTATTCCACGCACCTTCATAGGATTCAATCTCATGGTAGGCAGTGTTGATATCAGTCTTAAAGCGTACGCGATCGAAAACATAAAACTCAGCTTCAGGGGCGAAGAATGCAGTATCTGCGATTCCTTGCGCGCGCATGAAGTCAACTGCTTTTGCCACAACACCACGAGGATCGCGACTGTATGCAGAGTTATCACTTGGATTATGTACTGAGAAGATAATGATTAAAGTCTTCTCTTTGCGATATGGATCTAAGTAAGCAGATTCTGGAACTGGTAGTAGTTTCATATCTGACTCATGGATTGATTGGAATCCACGGATAGAAGAACCATCAAACATTAAGCCATCTGTAAATACAGCTTCGTCAAATGATTCAACTGGTACGTTGAAGTGGTGTTGGATTCCTGGAAGATCAGTAAAGCGAACATCAACTAGCTTTACGTCTTCCTTCTTGATAAATGCAAATATTTCTGCAGAGTTCTTGAACATGCTTCTCCCAATTTACATGGATACATAGAGTGTGTATCAGCGCAGATTGTCTCGACTCTGAGTGCGTCTGCTTCTGGGCCCAAGAATAAGTCGCAAAAGGCCATAAGGTCTAACCGCACTGTTACAGCCATGTTAAGAATTCTTGAGACTGTAGGCTCAGCCCTATGAACTTTGCATTTACCCGCGTCGGCCTAGGCCGACGTTTAGCGGCCCTTACCCTGGATTGGTTGGCTTGCTATGCAATTGTTGCTGCCATCAATGGCGGCATTGGAAAGCTCGGCCCTTCAAATTCCATGCCGGTCTTGGCAGTTTTCTTTGCCGAGGTCTGGATCTTGAGCGCATTGCAGGGCGCAACTCTTGGCCATCGAATCTTTGGCATGAAAATTGTGCGCTTTGTAGATGGTGGAGCAATTACCCCATTGCAGGCGCTTATTCGAACTACGTTGCTGGTCCTAGTAATTACTGCTGTAACTTTTGATGAAAACGGTCGGGGAATCCACGAACGTCTAAGCGGATCGGTGCTTACTAAAAGTTAGCGAATTTTTGGTGCGCGAGTTGGCATTGGACCTTTTGGAATCGGCATCGACAACCCACCAACAGCCTTAAGGCGAGCTCGGACTTCACGCATTTGATGGGCAGTTAATTTCTTAGGAAGTTTTTGCAAATGTTTTTGCAATTTGCGTAAAGGAACTTGACCTTCACCATCTCCAACAATTACCTGAGCAATAGGCACTCCAGGAGCGAATCGTTCAGTCTTTTTGACTTCGTCATTTAATAGTTGGCGAACTGAGTTTGCAGAACCTTCTCCAGTTAAGACAATTCCCGCACGACCAACACTTCGGTGGACCATGTCTTGTGAACGAGAAACTGCAACAGCAGGAGTTGTAGTCCATCCTTTACGAATAGCCATAAGCACACTTGCGCCTGCGCCAATTTGACCTTCAATTGAAGAATATGCAGCACGACCTGCAACACGTGTGAAAAACAAAAGCGTGGTTAAAAAAGAAAGTGGCAAGAAGATAAATCCAACATAAATGGGATGTCCAACAGAAATACCGATCACAATACCTAAGGCAAGCGTTGCGATAAAGATTGCTACTAGTGCTGGTGCGATCCAAGGCTTAACCTGCTTTGTGACTGCGAATGCATCACGGAAAGTTTGAAAGCGAGGGGTCTTGATTTTCTTTTCTTTTGCTTTTCTCTTAAACATGGCCTCAGTTTAGGGGGGCAGGTGCTGTTCCACCAAGACGGGCAGGTGCCCAACGCTGGCCCACATGGCTATCAGGGTAGTTATCTTGAACTTGGTGCAACATCGCCAACATTATTTCCCGTAAATTCTTTTCCGCTTCTTCAACATCTTGACCACGTTCATAGAAAATTGGCTCACCAAATTCAACTGTGACGGGATAGTTCTTTCGGCGTAAATCTCGCTTAACACCCTTAGTCCACACCCGCTGACTGCCCCACACAATCGTTGGAATAACTGGAACGCCAGCACCCATCGCCAAACGCACTGCGCCAGATTTGAGCCCTTTGATTTCAAATGAAGTCGAAATCGTTCCTTCAGGAAAAATACCGATGATTTCTCCAGATTTAAGTGCACGTAAAGCTGCCACAAAAGAGGCTGAGCCGTTACTACGGTCAACATTTATGTGGTGCATTCCACGCATTAAAGGTCCGGCTAACTTATTGTTGAAAATTTCTTTCTTAGCCATAAAACGCACATAACGACCTGCAGGTAGTGCTGCAGTGCCAGTGATTGCAAAATCTAAATATCCAATGTGGTTTATTGCAAGAATTGCTCCACCTTTGCGTGGGACATTTTCTTCGCCCTTGAAATCAAATTTAAGGCCTAAGTATTTCCAGAAAGTTTTAATTGCAACGATAACTGGGGGATAGACCAGATCAGCCATGAGAGGCCTTTGCCTCGGTAGCTTGTTTGTATAGTCGTCCGGCGCGGTAACTTGAACGAACGAGAGGTCCACTCATAACACCGAGAAAACCTAAATCAGTTGCTTCTTTAGCTAATTCAACAAATTCTTCAGGTTTAACCCATCGCTCAACCGGGTGATGTCGATTAGTTGGTCGTAAATATTGAGTGATTGTGATCAAGTCACAGCCAGCATCGTGTAGATCAACTAAAGCTTGAGTGACTTCTTCTCTTGTTTCGCCCAGACCGAGAATTAAATTTGATTTAGTAATGAGACCGAAATCGCGGGCCATAGAGATGACTGTAAGAGATTTTTCATAAGTAAATGCGGGACGAATCCGCTTAAAAATACGTGGGACAGTTTCAAGATTGTGTGCAAAAACTTCTGGACGGGTTTCGAAGATTTCATTAAGAAGATGTGCCTTAGCATGAAAATCTGGAGCCAACATTTCAACCCCAGTGCCTGGATTTAGCTCGTGCACTTTTCGAATTGTTTCGGCGTATAGCCATGCACCTTCATCGGGCAAGTCATCTCGAGTTACACCAGTAATAGTTGCATATTTAAGCCCCATTGCTTTTACTGACTCAGCAACTTTTCTAGGCTCTTCGCGATCGATGGCATCGGGTTTACCTGTATCGATATTGCAAAAATCGCAGCGGCGAGTGCACTTGTCGCCACCGATAAGGAAAGTTGCTTCTTTGTCTTCCCAACATTCAAAAATATTTGGACATGCTGCTTCTTGACAAACGGTATGAAGACCTTCGCTCTTAACTAAAGTTTGTAGGCGCGTGTATTCAGGCCCCATGTGGGCTTTAGTCTTTATCCATTCC
>WLCU01000089.1 GCA_009705165.1 Actinomycetota bacterium
ATAAGGAAAGTTGCTTCTTTGTCTTCCCAACATTCAAAAATATTTGGACATGCTGCTTCTTGACAGACGGTATGTAGACCTTCGCTCTTAACTAAAGTTTGTAGACGCGTGTATTCAGGTCCCATATGGGCTTTAGTCTTTATCCATTCCGGTTTACGCTCAATTGGTGTTTCTGTATTGCGCGCTTCGATACGAATTAATTTACGTCCATCTGGTGCAAGAGTCATGCGCTTACCTTCTTCAAAGATTCAAAGATGTATCGTTCAACAAGAGGTGAAACTTCATCAATCGATACCTGCCGGCCTAATTCTGCTTGCACTGACGTTACGTCGGCGTCGGCAATTCCGCAAGGAATTATCTGTTTAAATGCAGATAAATCCGGACACACATTGAGAGCAAAACCGTGCATTGTTACTCCCTTTGTTACACGGATTCCGATAGCTGCAATTTTTCGATCACCTTTGTCATCGCGCACCCATACACCGGATCTACCGGAAACACATGTTGCATTGATTCCTAAATCTGCGCAGACATTTATTAACCCTGCTTCAATTTCGCGGACGAAACCAACTAGTTCATGTGGCTGTGCCAATTTAACAATGGGATATCCAACTAGCTGCCCAGGACCGTGCCAAGTAACTTTTCCACCACGATCAACATCAATTACCGGCGTTCCATCTTGTGGTTTTTCAGCCTCCAGTGTGCGGCGACCGGCGGTGTAGACCGATGGGTGCTCAAGCAATAGCAAAGTGTTTGGCCTAACTCCATCTGCAACTTCGGCATGAATAGTGCGTTGAACTTGCCAGGCCTTTTCATAGTCGATGAGTCCATGGCGAGTCAGAGCAATTGCACTTTGGCTAGGAGGGGTTGCAACAGGCACATCGCTAGCCTAAAGGTAGGCTTGCCTCCTTACCAATCCAAGCCCGAAGACCTCAGGAAAGGCCACCATCAACCATGTCTACGCAGTCAATTCAGAAGTCTCGCAAGCCATTTGCTATCGCTTTGATAGTAGTAATCGTTTGGTTTGCAATAACAGGCGTTTTTGGACCACTTTTTGGCAAGCTTTCATCCGTTCAAGAAAATAACAACTCTTCATTCTTGCCCAAGGGTGCTGAAGCTACAAAGGCTTCGGATGAAATTGCCAAATTTTCTGGCAAAGATAGTTTTAATTTTCCAACATTGATTTTGTTTGAAGGCAAGAGCACACCTGAGACATTTGCCGCGATTAATTCACATCTAGCAACTGTTGGTGGCTTAACCCTAGAGGGCACTTCGGCCACAATTTCAGATTTCTTAGCACCTGGTGAAAAAATCACCGTTTTCCCTTCACAAGATGGCAAAGCCATATTGGCAAATATCCCACTTGATGGAAATTCAATCGCAAAAGTTTTGCCTAATGACAAACCCGTTTTACCTGCCGTAGTAGCAGCGTTGCGTGAAGACATTAAACCGATTGCCCAGGCAAATGGTTTAACCCCATACGTAACTGGCCCTGGTGGATTGTTAGGCGATCTCTTTGGAGCATTTGGAACTTTGGACTCATCGTTGTTGCTCACTACTTTAGGTGTAGTTGCACTTATCTTGATCCTTGTTTATCGATCTCCAGTGCTATGGATTATTCCCTTGATGTCTGCGATGTTTGCATTAACAACTGCTGGTGGAATTGTTTACTTACTGGCAAAAAATAACATTATCGATGTGGATGGTCAGTCGCAAGGAATTCTCTCGGTTCTAGTAATTGGTGCAGCTACGGATTATGCATTATTACTAATCGCGCGTTACCGAGAAGAACTTCATCTACATGAAAACCGCTTTGATGCGATGAAGAGTGCTTATAAAGGCGTGTGGGAACCAATTCTTGCATCAGGTTCAACCGTATCTATTTCGCTTTTAATTTTGCTTTTCAGTCAGCTAACTAACACTGCAGGTCTTGGACCCATTGGCGCGATTGGAATTGTTAGCGCAATGCTCACAATTTTGACTTTATTGCCAGCATTGTTATTGGTCTTTGGTCGCTGGATTTTCTGGCCAAGACGCCCGCTTTTTGATGGCGATGACCATGTTATGAGCGGTCCTTGGTCAAAGGTCGCTAATTCAATTGGTCGCAATCCTCGTAGAGCTTGGGTTGTAACTGGTTCGGTTTTGTTACTACTTGCATTTGCTTCAACCACACTAAAAGCCGATGGAATCGGAACAGTAGATACTTTTACGGGTAAACCGGAATCTGTAGTTGGACAGAAATTGTTGGTTACTCATTTCCCAGGAGGCGAAGGTGACCCAACTCAAATCGTTGTTTCAACCGATAAAATTGAAGCAGTGTCTGCAGCGGTTAAAACAGCACCTGGGGTAACTGATGTTTCTCCATTACTTGATCCAGTGACCTCATCAATGAAGGTTGTTGGTGGCAAGGCGATTTTGAATGTTACTTTAGATAAAGCGCCAGATAGCGTGGAAGCAGGTAATGACATTCCAAAGATTCGCGAATTAGCACATCAAGCCGATGCCACATCTCTTGTGGGTGGCACAAGTGCGGTCTACTTTGATGTACGAACCGCAAACAATCGCGATAATAAAACGATTATTCCAATCATTTTGATTGTAATCACGTTAATTCTTGGTCTACTACTGCGCAGCATTTTGAGTGCAATAGTTCTTCTTGGAACAGTGTTGCTTTCCTACTTTGCAACTCTTGGCGTTTGTGCTTTGGTCTTCAACCATATCTTTGGCTTTGCCGGGGGAGATAACTCGTTCCCTCTATTTGCCTTCATATTCCTTGTAGCCCTTGGCATCGATTACAACATCTTCCTGATGACACGTGTGCGTGAAGAAAGTGGAAAAATCGGCACCCGAGCAGGAATTATCAAAGGCGTAACCGTTACAGGCGCAGTAATTACTTCGGCTGGAATTGTTCTAGCTGCAACATTTGCAGTCCTTGGTCTGTTGCCGCTTGTTCCACTGGCAGAACTTGGTTTCGCAGTCGCCTTTGGTGTTCTCCTGGACACAATTATCGTGCGTTCAATTTTGGTTCCAGCTTTGGTACACGAAATTGGCCCAAAGATTTGGTGGCCATCAAAACTTCAGCATGAGGAAATCAAAAACTAATGCGCGTTGGCATTGCTGGCTATGGATTAGCTGGACGTTATTTCCATGCACCACTGCTTAAAGGGTGCGGTTACGACGTTGTTGTAATTCAAACCAGCAATGCCGAGCGAGCTGCACATGCTGTTGCAGATTTTCCTAATGTCAAAGTCGTAGCAACAATTGAAGAGTTAGTAGCCCATGAGTTAGATCTAGTAGTAGTTGCATCGGCCAATGTGGTTCACTCGCAGCATGCACATGCAGCAATAAGCGCTGGGATACCGGTAGTTATTGATAAGCCGATGGGTCGAACTTATGCAGAAACTGCCGAAATTATTTCTGCGGGAGAACGTGCTGGAATACCGGTTTCAACTTTCTTTAACCGTCGTTGGGATAGCGATGCATTAACCATCAAGAAAGTTCTAGCCTCTGGCGTACTTGGAACTATTCATAGGATGGATTCACGTTTCGAGCGGTTTCGCCCTGAGTTAAATACAAAATCATGGCGTGAAAATATGAGCGCAGCCGACGGTGGGGGACAGTTATTGGATCTACAACCCCATTTAATTTCAACGGCACTTGATTGGTTTGGTAAGGCTGAACTTGTTACTTCTACAGTTCGCGCAATTCGCGGTGGCGCCGATGATGATGCAGTTTTAGTCTTAAAACATGATTCAGGCGTGCTCTCGATTTTGTCGGCCAGCGCAGTAGTAGGAGCACCAGGACCACGTGTACGAATCCTTGGAAGTAAAGGGGCGCTTGTAATAAATGATTTAGATCCCCAAGAAGAGCTCTTAAGATCAGGCAAAATTCCAACTGGTGGCAAATGGGATGTGCCAACAAAGTCGACGACATTTATTTATCGTGGAAGCGAAGTAGAAGAAATTGTTGGCGAAGATGGAAATTATGCAATGTTTTATACCTTAGTTGCGGGAGCAATTGAAGGAAAAAATCCGTGGCCGATACCAAATGAAGATGCCCTATTAGTGGCTTCATTAATCGATCAAGCCCGAGAGAATGCATTGCATGTCTAAGAAAAGCGATGTCATTGTTGTAGGTGCTGGTCTGGCCGGATTGAGCGCAGCGATTCACCTGCAAAATGCTGGCCGATCTGTCACATTGCTCGAAGCTAGTGATCGACCTGGCGGAAGAGTCACGAGTGATCACGTCGATGGATTTATCTGTGATCGGGGATTTCAATTAATTAATGCTAAATATCCTGCCGTTATCGAACTTGGCGTAATCGAAGAGATTGATTTCATTGCCGCCCCTCGTGCCATTGAAGTAAGTATGGGTAGCGAAAGAATTGCAATTGCCGATCCACGAACGCTTCCCTTTTCGGCGTTGCACCGAGGAACGGGCACACTTGCTGAGAAATTTAATTTCGCCAAATTTGTTTTCTATAAAGCAAAAAAGAAACAATCACTTGGTGCGGCCCTTCGTGCCGCAGGGTGCGGCACAACATATGAGCGCACTCTGCGACCTTTTCTGCAAGGCGTCTTCTTAACAGATCCAGATAACGTTGATGCACAATATGGGCAATCAATCCTCAAATCATTCGTATCGGGTTCTCCGGGAATTCCTCGCTATGGAGTCGGTCAGTTTTCACAAGCCCTAGCTAGCAGGATTACCGATATTGAATTTAATGTCCGCGTAGAACAAATTAATGGCACAAAAGTTTTAACTGATAGTGGTTCTTACGCAGGTACCGATGTAATAGTTGCTACCGACCCAACTACTGCCGCACAGTTACTGCAATTAAATGAAGTTGCTCAAATGGTTGG
>WLCU01000009.1 GCA_009705165.1 Actinomycetota bacterium
CAAATGAAGTCCAGGCAACGTTATTGAGCAACCCAAAGATTCCATCTAGGACAACACCATGAGGTTTTACTAAACGATGTGAAAGTAAATGTAGACGCAAATAAGCATCGGCAGCATCTTTAGGTGCAGAAGTTGTATCAATTTCGATACTGATAATTTCGCGAGCGACATTTCGGACTTCGTCATGTCCGACAAGTGCCGTTAACTCACTTGGGATCGCATCAGTTAATTTAGAAAGCGTTGGAGCTGGGTACCAAACATCAAGAATTTTTCCTTGCGCCACTGTTGCAATTCCGTGGCCAGATGCGATGGTCGTCATGTCCTAAGCCTAACCCCTATCCTTACCCGTATGCGTATCGCGGTCTTTTGCTCGTCGTCACCAACGATTGACCCAAAGTATGTTGACCTTGCCTTTGAACTTGGTGGGGCAATTGCGGCCACGTCTTGGGAACTTGTCACTGGTGGCGGCCATATTTCAATGATGGGCGCCGTATCAAGAGGTGCACGTGCTGCGGGCGGCCGAACCATTGGAGTCATTCCCCAAGCGTTAGTTGATATTGAATTTGCTGATCACGACAACGACGAGCTTCATGTGGTCGAAACTATGGGTGAACGTAAAGCGTTGATAACTGACATAGCTGATGCATTTATTACTCTTCCTGGCGGTGCGGGAACTCTTGAAGAATTCTTCGAAATTTGGGTTGGACGTTATTTAAAATTTCATAATAAACCGGTTGTGATTCTTGATCCCTTTGGAATTTACAATCCATTACATGAATTAGTTGAACACCTCGAGACTGAAAACTTTATTAAACCTGGAATGCGGGATTTAATTTCTTGGACAACAAATGTCGAACAAGCTTTGGCTGCTTGCAAATAATGAAAACTAATCACATCGCGATTTCTATAGAAATCAAGGCACCGATTCAAAAAGTATGGGATGCACTTGCGAACTGGGAAAAACAAGGCGAATGGATGTTACAAACAAAAGTCTGGGTAACATCAGAGATAACACAAGGCGTTGGAACACAGATAAGTGCAGTAACAGGAATTGGGCAATTTGGAATTCTTGACACCATGGAAGTTACAAATTGGTTACCGCCGCACACATGCGATGTTGTTCACACTGGAAAAATTATTAAAGGCACGGGCAGATTTCATTTACGCGAATTAACTCCAACAACAACGGCTTTTGATTGGTCAGAAGAAGTTCAAGCTCCAACGTTGTTATTCATAGCAATCTGGCCTGCGCTTTATAGCGGTGTGCGCATATCTTTGGCCCGTTTCGCCCGAACGCTCCGCTAGAACGCCCCTTGAAGGATTCGGGCAATAAGAGCCAGTAACCTTGGAACCATGAGCAAAGAGACCACGTTGGCAGAGGTCCTTGCTTCGCTGCCTGAAGAGCAACGCATTATCTTGACCCTTCACTATCTGCGCTCAATGTCTTCGGCAGAGATTGCCGCTTTACTTTCGGTGCCACAACGCTCAGTTGACGCCGTTATTTCTGCGGGAAAAGCCAGATTAAGCGGTCTTTTGGGCTTATAGGACTTACTCGATTTCGCACTCGCCCGATATATGCGAGATACTTCCTCTCTTGAACTTCCCACACCTGATCTTTGAAGGAGTCCCCAGATGGCAGCCATGAAACCTCGTACCGGTGATGGTCCAATGGAGGTCACAAAGGAAGCTCGCTCTCTAGTTATGCGAATTCCACTAGAAGGTGGCGGTCGACTAGTTGTAGAACTGAACTCAGAGGAAGCCAACAATCTAAGCGCCGCCCTTCATGCCGCGGTTGCTTTAGTTAAGAAATAAATCAATAGCAGGCGATAGCCTTCAACGCATGTCTTGGAAACTAAAAGCCGCAAAGGTGCAATTAGCTCCGGCTTTGGCAGCAAACTCCATCGCACTTGGCTTCATTAAAAACCCTGACTTAACTTTTTCTTTTGTCGGCCCCACGCAGTTGATTGCAGAAATCCAAAATCACTTCGAAGTTGAATTAGTTGATGAACTAACATTTTTTAATCCAACCGGTAAAGCTGGTGAATTATTCGAAATTCCAGTCAGCGCAGTTGATTCTAAAACAGATCGTATTTTTCTAGTTGGGCTTGGTGATTCTTTAACACCTGCAATGCGTATAGCTGCGACTTCGATTGCACGAAAAGTAAAAGGGAAAAATACAACAGTTTATTCTGCCTGTGCAATCACAGATAGAGATGTAAAGGCGCATGCAATTGCGCTAACTCTAGGTGCATACCTTTGGAACTTAAAGACTGGCGATCCTGCTGGCGTTCCAACTTTTTTAGTCGCAACAAATAACAAGGAGAATATCAATGTTGCTATCTCTACTGCGAAAGCGATTACGCGTGCTCGTGATTTGGTTCATACGCCTTCTAATATTAAGACTCCTGCGTGGATGGCTACAAAGGCTCAAGAGTTCGCTCAAGGCACAGGATTAAAAGTTAAAGTTCTCGCTGGGAAAGACCTTGTTGAGTTTGGTGGTTTGTGTGCAGTTGGAAATTCCTCACCAAAACCCGGTCCAAGGTTTATTCAAATTTCCTATGCGCCAGCAAAAGAGAAAAAAGTAAATAATGCACTCCCACATGTTGTATTAGTTGGAAAGGGAATCACTTTCGATACAGGCGGCATAAATTTAAAGCGTCCATATGACTTGATGATTCCAATGAAAAGTGACATGTCCGGAGCTGCTGCGATTCTTGCAACATTAACCGCGTTAGAAGAATTACAACCCAATGTTCGAGTAACTGCGTTGATGATGTGCGCCGAAAATGCTATTTCTGGCACTGCCCAACGTCCCAGCGATGTAATCAAGCATTATGGCGGCACAACAGTTGAAGTGGCTGATACAGATGCCGAAGGCCGTCTAGTTTTGGCAGACGGTTTAGCGTATGCAGATAAAAATCTGGATCCAGATTATTTAGTAGATATTGCAACACTTACAGGCGCAGCAACTGTGGGATTGGGCAAGCAATATGCCGCTATGTATACACGCGATGAAAAATTGGCCCGCGAATTTGAAAGCGCTGGAATAACTTCTGGGGATCGCGTTTGGCATATGCCGCTCGTTGATGACTATAAAGATGGACTAGTCAGCGAAGTTGCCGATTTTAATCACATATCAAGAAAGATTAAGTACTCAGCAGGTTCCGTTATGGCTGCGCTTTTCCTTGAACACTTTGCGGGCAACCGTCGTTGGGTGCATCTTGATATTGCTGGGCCAGCTCGAAGTGAAACTGATTCAGGTGAAAATCCAAAAGGTGGAACTGGCTTCGGCGTGAGGTTATTAACAGAATGGATTACAAACCTGTAATGAAGACTGATCCGCACGCATATTCTGAAGGTTTTATTACTGAAGATCACTTCAAGGCGCAAGCCCGTTTAAGGGGAATTGAAGTTGGCGCAATAGATGTCACACCAGGTGTTGGTGCATATCTTCGCCATTTGGCCGCAACGCTTTCAGCGCAATCAGTTGTAGAAATCGGAACCGGTTCTGGCGTCGGAAGTCTTTGGTTACTAGAAGGCATGATTAAGAACGGGACCTTAACTTCGATTGATAGTGAAATGGAACATTCTCAGATTGCGAAATTAGCTTTTGCCGATTCAGAGATTCCAGCTAACCGTTATCGTTTAATCACGAATTCAATTCTTGATGTCATTTCAAAATTAACCGATAAGGCATACGACTTAGTTGTCGTCCGACAAAACCCTGAAGACTTAGCCTTCATTATCAATGAAGCTCATCGCATTTTGCGAAGCGGGGGAGTTCTTGTGATTGATAATTTCTTTGGTGGCTCTAAAGTCAATGATCCTGCCCAGCGCGACCCAAAGACTGTTGCCCTGCGTGATGCTGGGAAAATCATTAAAACTGGCACAGAGCAATGGGTGAGTACATTGCTACCAGCCGGAGATGGTTTGTTGGTTGCAACGAAGTTGTAGCAAGATACGGACATGATTTTTCCTAGAAATAGAAAAGCCGTTTCAAACCGCCCTTGGTGGGAGTCAGGCGTCCCCACAAAAAGCTCACGTGGCAAATTCTTTTTTACCGCACTTATTGCCAGTTGCTTAGGCGGATTTCTAGGGGTAACAGCAACCGGTGGTTCCTTATTTAATTCTGCAAATATTGTGAATTCTTCAAGCACAATCGAACGTGCTCCAGATTCTGTTGCCGGCATAGCTCAACGTGTTTTGCCTTCAGTGGTTTCAATCAACACTCGTTCAGAATCTGGCGGCGGAACCGGATCAGGATTTGTATTTGACAGCAATGGATATATTTTAACGAACAATCATGTGATCGCAGAAGTTGCTGATGGCAATGGAAGTTTGCGAGTAACTCTTAATAATGGTGATGTTTATGATGCAACAATCGTTGGACGTGAAGCATCATATGATCTTGCCATTATTAAAATCACGGCAAATAATCTGCCAGCTCTTCAATTTGGCGATAGTGACAAAGTTGCAGTTGGTGATGCTGTGATTGCAATTGGATCCCCACTTGGTTTATCGGGCACAGTAACTATGGGAATCATTAGCGCAAAAAATCGCCCTGTAACTGCCGGCGAATCTGCAACTGAAAGTTCTTTTATTAACGCTTTGCAAACTGATGCCGCGATTAATCCCGGAAACTCAGGTGGACCGTTAGTTGATGCAACTGGTGCGGTAATTGGAGTTAACTCAGCAATTGCTTCCCTTGGATCTACTGCCCAGACTGGTTCTATCGGCCTTGGATTTGCAATTCCAATCAACCAGGCAAGAAAGACTGCAGATCAATTAATTAAGTCAGGTAAGGCCACATATCCAATTCTTGGTGTCTCACTTGATATGAACTTCACCGGAGTCGGTGCAAAAGTCGCGCAATCAAATGCTGCGATTTTGGCTGACGGGCCGGCAGCAAAGGCCGGAATCCGCGCTGGAGACATAATTATTAATTTTGAAGGTAAAACTATTAACGCTGCAGAAGAATTAATTGTGGCGATTCGCGCAAAGAACGTCGGCGATACCGTCAGAATGACTTATTACCGTGACGGTAAAGAGGTCACAATCACGGTTACGTTAATAGCCGCGAAGAATTAATCAAGGCTTTACAGGTAGGCTTTCGCCATGTTCTTTGACATTGGTGCAGGTGAAATTCTAGGCCTAGCAATAGTGGGCATGATTTTGCTAGGACCAGAAAGAATGCCAAAAGCTGCCGCAGATGCTGCGCGCTGGGTAAAAAAGATGCGCACGCTAACTCAGACCGCAACTGCAGAACTACGTGAAAATCTGGGACCTGGTTTTGAAAATTTGCAGCCAGCAGACTTGCACCCGAAAACATTTATGAAAAAGCAACTTGGGGATTTGCTTGATGAAAATCCAAAGCCAAAAACTGCCCGCCCTGCAGCCAAGATAGATCCTGATCTCATATGAGTTTAATTGACCTCTTATCTAATGCATTAACTACGGTCCAAGATCCAGAGCTTCACCGATCTATTACAGATCTTGGAATGGTTGAGGATCTATCAGAATCAAATGGAGCTGTTACCGTAAAGATTCTGCTCACAATTTCGGGATGTCCGATGCAAGATCGGTTGCGCTCGGATGTTACTAATGCGCTCACTGCCATTGAAGGTGTAAAGAGTGTTGATTTAAGTTTTGGGACTATGTCTCAAGAACAGCGCGACCATGTTAAATCTGTAGTTCGAAATGGCCGTGAAAAAACAATTACTTTCGCCCAACCAGAATCTCTTACACGTGTGATTGGTATTGCATCAGGAAAAGGTGGCGTTGGTAAATCATCCGTGACTGCCAACCTTGCGGTTGCTTTTGCTAAAAAGGGTTTACAAGTTGGAATCCTGGATGCCGATGTTTATGGACACTCGATTCCCCGACTAATGGGCCTCATGGGTCAGCGCCCCACTGCAATTGATCAGCTATTTATTCCACTTGAATCTTTTGGGGTAAAAGTTGTGTCAATGGAGATGTTTAAGCCTGAACGCTCAGACCCCGTTGCATATCGTGGCCCGCTATTGCACCGCGTGCTCGAACAATTACTCTCTGATGCCCATTGGGGAGATTTGGACGTGTTACTAATTGATTTGCCGCCAGGAACTGGCGACTTAGCTATCTCGCTGGGGCAGTTAATTCCTAACTCCGAAATTGTTGTTGTAACAACACCACAAGTTGCAGCGGCCGAAGTTGCCGAACGCGCAGGAAGAATTGCCCACCAAATTCACCAACGCGTCATTGGTGTTATTGAAAATATGTCGGAATTTCCATGTCCAAAATGTGGCGAAGCGATTTCACTTTTTGGATCAGGTGGCGGAGAAGAAACTTCAAAGCGATTATCGGCACTTGTCGGTAGCGACGTTCCACTACTTGGAAAGATTGCATTTAATCCAGAACTTAGAACTGGCGGAGATGAAGGCATCCCATTGGTTCAAGCTGCACCAGAATCTATTTCAGGTCAAATGATTCTTGAAATTGCAGAAAAACTTGTAAAGAGAAGCAAATCCTTACTTGGTGTCCGCTTGGGGATTACTCCGTAATTCCTTAACAACATCATCGACTAAATCTGAAAGTTCAGACCGCACAAAATCTCTTGTGGCAACTTCGCCTAGGGAAATTCGAAGTGCGGCAATTTCTCGAGTGAGATATTCAGTATCTGCGATGCTGCGCTCGTTTTGTGCACGGTCTTCATTTAATTGAATGCGGTCTCGGTCAGCCTGTCGGTTTTGGGCTAACAAAATCAAAGGAGCGGCATATGAAGCTTGCAATGACAAAATCAATGTTAAGAAAATAAATGGATAGTCATCAAAACGTAGATCACGTGGAGCAAGAGAATTCCAGCACACCCAGAAAGCCACAAAGAAAGTCATGTAAACAAGGAAACGTGCAGTTCCCAAGAAACGAGCAAAACGTTCAGACAAACGACCAAAAGCTTCTGGATCATAGTTAGGGCGAAGTGAACGACGAGTTTCACGTGGTGTATCCAAACCAAAGTTACGTGCCATCTTTACACCTCCTTGTAATTAACTGGCGAATTCTCGCGGTGGTCATGACGCCAGTTGTCTGGCAATAAGTGATCAAGCACATCATCAACCGTAATTGCACCTAATAAACGTTCATTGGCATCAATTACGGGCAATGAAAGCATGTTGTAGCTTGCTAAATGTGAAGAAACCTCATGCAGAGATGCATCTGGCTTCACGCCTCGCGAATCTGAATCAACAATTGAACCAAGCAAGGTTGAAGGTGGTTCGCGTAAAAGCCGTTGGTAATGCACGGTTCCAATGAATCGACCAGTAGGTGTTTCAAGTGGTTGGCGACAGATAAAAATCTGTGACGCAAGTGCAGGAGAAATCTCTTTTTGGCGAACTGCAGCCAATGCATCAGCAACAGAATAGTCAGCCGTCATTACGATCGGTTCGGTTGTCATCATTCCACCGGCTGAATAATCTTCGTAATTCATCAAACGCAGTACATCTTCTGCATCTTCTGGTTCCATTAACTCAATTAATTCTTCAGCACGCTCTTGTCCAACTTCACGCAATAAGTCAGCAGCATCATCTGGATCCATTTCACCCAAAACATCTGCGGCACGTTCGCCTTCAAGTTCTGCCAAAAGAGATACACGATCTGTCTCATCCATTTCTTCAAGTACATCTGCAAGTCGTTCATCAGCAAGCGCACTTGCAACTTCGACTCTTCGCTTGGGGGCTAAATCTTGAAGCACTGCAGCTAAATCGGCCGCGCGTAAATTAGCAAGCGTAGACATTAAGTTGGCTACACCTTGATTTTGTTCGATGTGCGCAAATCCAGTTACTTCTTCCCAGCTCACAGTTGAAGTTGCACCTTTGCGTCGGATTCCACGGCCTTTGCGCATAATGTGAACTCGGTTAATTAACCAGTCACCTGTGCGATTTTGTTCCATGCCCATGTCTTCAACAACTACATGTTCATCACTTGCGATAAGAGTTATTGATCGATCTAACATTTCACCAAGAACCAGAACTTCACCTGGACGAGTTTCAAAACGGCGCATATTAAGAAGGCCAGTGATTACAACTGCGCCACTTTCGATGGATGTAACTCGCGTAATAGGAACGAAAACGCGGCGGCGTAATGGAACTTCAACAACTAATCCAAGGATGCGTGGTGGAAGGTTATTTGTGCGAAGGGTCGCGACAGCATCTCGCACCTTTCCTACTGGATCACCATTTGGGTCAAAGACCGCAGTGCCTGCAAGACGGGCGAGAAATACTCGGTTTAGGAGATTGCCGCTCATGGGTAAAGGGTACCTTTGTCTCATGAGTCACGGAGAACAATTGAAATCACAGAGCCATGCGCGTGATAGCCACACTGCGATTCCGGGCCGACCTGATCTGATTCGCTTAGGAATCGGAATTATGGGTATCGGAACTTCCGGCCCGCTTATTGCAATGAGTGCGATGCCGATCCCAACGCTTATTTTTTGGCGAAATCTTGGAGGCTCACTGCTCACTCTGCCATTTGCCCTTAAACATCCACGGCATCGCGAAGGTATTAAGTGGGCAGTCATTGCTGGTTTTGTATTAGCTATTCACTTTGTAGGTTTTTTCTTGGCAATGCGTTGGACAAGTGTTGCTGCAGGTACAGCATTAGTGGCCTTGCAACCAATTTTTGCTGCAATCTTTGTAAAGCTAAGCGGTGGTCATATTCCCTCTAAAGCTTGGCTTGGAATGATTGTTAGTTTTACAGGCGTTTTATTAATTTCAGGAATCGATTTACATATTTCACTTCGCTCCTTTTTCGGAGATCTTGCTGCATTGATTTCCGCAGCACTTGCCGCGCTGTACATGATGGCTGGATCAAAGGCGCAACGAACTGTCGAGACCACGGTGTACACAACTATCTGCTATTTCATTTGTGCAATTACTGCCCTTCCAATGGCTTTAGTGATGGGATTTCCTGTTTTACATTTCAGTGCCAAAGAATGGTGGATTTTACTGGGACTAATTTTCGGAGCACAGATTCTTGGCCACTCAATGTTTAATGCAGCACTTAAGCGCGTTTCGCCTGCAATTGTTTCGCTCATTATTTTCTTTGAAGTTCCCGTGAGTTCAATTCTTGCAATCTGGTGGTTGGGGCAAACACCGCCACTTGGAATCTTGCCCGGAATTGCTTTGATTCTAATTGGCTGTGTTTTGGTTGTTACTCGCTCTAGAAATTCTCAAACGGAGTTGGCGCCATGATCGATTTACATACACATACTAATAAGAGCGATGGAACCGATAGTCCGCGCGAATTAGTAAATAAAGCGATTGCTATGGGTTTAACTGTTTTAGGTATAAGTGATCACGATACGACTGCAGGTTGGGAAGAAGCAGCGCAAACTTTGCGCGGCGGGCTTCACCTTGTTCTCGGTAGTGAAATTTCCTGCCTCACCCATGACGGAATCAGCGTGCATATGTTGGGCCTTCTCTTTGATCAAGAACATCAGCAGATGCAAATAATGCTTGAGGAAACCCGCGATGGCCGATTGCCCCGCATGCGCAAAATGATTGAAAAAATGCGCGCGGCAGGAATTGATATTTCAATGCAAGATGTTGAAGCTGCGCGGCCCGAAGGTGCAACTTTAGGAAGGCCCCATCTAGCTGATGCATTAGTAAACAAAGGCGTTATTTCATCGAGAGATCAAGCTTTCCAAGGAATGCTCAACAATGATTCAGAGTTTTACGTTTCGCATGCTGCACCAACTCCGGCCGAAGCCATTGCAATGATTCGAAGTGCAGGGGGAGTGGCGGTTATTGCACATCCATTTGCATCTTTGCGTGGTCAAATTCTGCAAGCAAGTGATTTTCAAGAGTTAATTGATGCGGGCCTAAATGGAATTGAAGTCGATCACCGCGATCACAATCCCGATGAAAGGCAGATGCTACGCAAATTAGCACGCGATCTTGATTTAGTAGTAACTGGCTCCAGCGACTATCACGGTACAGGTAAACTCAATGCCTTGGCAGAGTTTCAAACGAGCCCCGCAGAATGGGAAAAACTGGAATCTCAAGCGGATAAGCGAAGGGTAGTTAAGAAATGAAAGTCAGCGCTTTAACATTTGCAGTACAGAGTTTTGTAACTTTATTTGTGATCATGGATCCTCCTGGTGCAACTCCAATTTTCCTTGCACTGGTTGCGGATAAAAGCCCTAAAGAGCGTCGAGTTCTTGCAGTTAAAGCTGCAGGAGTCTCTTTATTAGTTATAACCATTTTTGCATTATTTGGCCGTTTTATTCTGGATTACCTCAATGTTTCAATCGCAGCAATGCAAGCTGCAGGTGCCTTATTGCTACTTTTAATCTCACTCGACTTATTAACCGGCGGTAAAGGTAGTGGCCGTTCAGAAAGCGATGATGGCAACATCGCACTTGTGCCATTGGGAACTCCACTGCTTGCAGGCCCTGGAGCAATTGTTGCAACAATGATTTTCGTACAGCAAGCCGATAGCGCTTCAATGGTGGCGGGTTTAATTGGTGCGGTCATAGCAGTGCACTTAGCTATTGCGGCTGCGCTCATGGCTTCAACCACAATCATGAAGGTTATTAAGGAAGCTGGCGTGACTTTAGTTGCACGAATTGCGGGTTTACTTCTTGCAGCTATTGCAGTTCAGATGCTTGTTAACGCAATCAAAATATTTGTTGCTAGTTAATTATCTTTGAACTTCTTAGTTCGAGTTCGAGTGCGTTCGGTCTTAACTTTCGCTGGTGCTTCGGCCTTTTGTGCGGCAGGCTTTTGAGCAGCTGGCTTTGATTTGGTGACGCGACCAGTGGATCCGACGGGGATATCTAAAACTTCATAGAGATGTGGAGATGAAGAATATGTTTCTTCTGGCTCTGCAAGGCCCAAATCAAGAACTTGGTTAATCATTTTCCAGCGTGCAAGTTCATCCCAGTCAACAAAAGTTACGGCAATTCCATGTGCACCTGCTCGTGCAGTTCTGCCAATTCTGTGCACGTAAGTTTTTTCATCTTCTGGGCATTGGTAGTTAATAACGTGGGTAATGCCATCGATATCAATTCCGCGTGCTGCAACATCGGTTGCAACGAGCACGTCAGATTTTCCAGCTTTAAAATCTCCGAGCGCTTTTTCACGAGCGCTTTGGCCTAAATCACCATGGATTGGTGCAGCTTTAAATCCACGTTCGATGAGATCTTCAGCGGTTTTTTGGCATGTGCGTTTTGTGCGACAGAAAACCATAGTTGGACCGCGGCCATCGGCTTGCAAGATTCTTGCAAGCATTTCAATTTTATCCATGGCATGCGCGCGAAGTACATGCTGCTTAATTCGAGTTACTACTGCGCCTTCATCTTCTGAATCCTGTGTTCGAATATGAATTGGTTGATTCATAAATCGTCGGGCCAGAGCAATAATGTCGCCAGGCATTGTGGCTGAGAACAACATTGTCTGCATGCGGTTTGGAGTGTTTGCCAAGATCTTTTCTACATCGGGAAGGAAACCAAGATCGAGCATCTCGTCAGCTTCATCTAGAACAAGGCGTGAAACCTGCTTTAAACGAAGTTGTCCCTGGCGTGAAAGATCGAGCAATCTTCCAGGTGTACCAACAACAATTTCAATACCAGCTTGCAGCGCTTCAATCTGAGGCTCAAATGCTCGTCCGCCGTATACGGCTAATGTGCGAATCCCACGGTTGCTTGCTAACTCTTCAATGTCTTTTGTGACTTGTGTACATAGTTCGCGAGTTGGAACAACGATTAAAACTTGCGGCATTCCTTTGTGTTCAAAATCCTGCCACTCAGAATCATTCGGTGCAATAACTCTTTCAATAACAGGTACTCCAAAAGCTAGAGTCTTACCTGTACCTGTCTTTGCTTGACCAATTACGTCGCCATCACTGAGGGCGATGGGTAATACCATCTCTTGAATAGCAAAGGGCGCAATAAATCCATGCGCATGAAGTGCTTCGATAGTTTCGGGGCGAAGTGGAAGTTCTGCAAAAGTTTTCGACACGTTAAATGGCGCCAGAAATTATGCGATTAACAATGTTCATAGAGGTAATCCTATCGGAGTTAATTACGGGGGAATCCCGAAATACCTCGCCACATGAGGTTGTTTACCAATTCAACAGCCTGTTCACGAGTTAATGTGCTGTCACGATCGAGCCAATGTCTTGCAGTTACCTGGGCATAACCAATCATTCCGACTCCTAAAAGCATTGATGCCTCTTTTGGAAGTCCAGTGTCGATAGAAATAACAGCACTTGCTGCAGCTGCACAGTCGTAAGTCATGCGATTTAAGCGTTCACGAACAGAAGGTTCGACACTCATATCGCTTTCAAAAAGTAATCTAAATGCTTCACCTTCTTTTTCGATAAAAGCAAAATACGCATCAACTGTTGCGTGAACGCGGTTTGCATTATCTGGAGTCGAAGCAATTGCTTTCTGAATTTCAAAAACCAATGAATCAATGTGTAAA
>WLCU01000090.1 GCA_009705165.1 Actinomycetota bacterium
GGTGCACGGAACCTCGACGAGTTTGCAGAGCGCGCAGTAGTTGGAATTCAATCTTCTGCCGGTTACGCCGAAGGCCGCCCGCTGCATTCTTCTTGGGGTAACTAGTTTTAGAATCTGCCACCAGTTGTAGAGTCCTGGCTCAATCGTTGCGACAGATAAATTGGAACAACGGATAAGACAACAAGCGTTGCAGCAACCACGTTAACAATTGGAGCCTGATTCGGCCTAAATAAGTTGTTATAAATCCAGATAGGTAGTGTTTGAATTCCAGGGCCCGCTGTAAATGTCGTAACGACGATTTCGTCAAATGAAAGTCCAAATGCTAATAAGCCGCCGGCAAACAAAGCTGATGCAAGATTAGGCAGAGTTATTAAACGAAAAGTTGTAATTCCATTTGCACCCAAATCCATGGATGCTTCTTGAAGGTTTGTTCCCATACGTCGCAAGCGTGCGATGGCATTGTTATAAACAATCACAATGCAAAAAGTTGCATGGCCAATAACAACTGTAAGTAACCCCGTCGACATACCTAATTGCTTAGTAAATGCATTATTAAGGGCGATGCCGGTAACTACTCCAGGGAGTGAGATTGGTAAAACGACTAGTAGTGAAATTACTTCGCGTCCAAAGAACTGATATCGACTTACTGCAAAAGCCAAACAAGTTCCTAGAACGAGTGCAATCGCGGTAGCTGAAAGCCCAGCAAAAATACTCCATTTAAGCGCTTCTCTAACGCCAGTATTTTCTAGCGCTTTTGTCCACCAGATAGTCGTGAACCTAGAAGGCGGCCAGGAAAAGGTTTTGCTGGCATTAAATGAGTTAATAACAACAACACTCAAAGGTATGTAGATAAATGCAAGACCTACGCCTAGCAAGGCTGCCAAAAACATTCGAGCATTTCTAGAAATTGTCATTACATGCTCGCTAACGCACCAGTACGGCGTACCAAATATAAGTACAAAGCCATGATGGTGACTGGAATCGTTGCAATTGTTGCAGCAAACGGTAAGTTGATACTGAAGTTTTGATAAACAACATTGCCCAACATTTGTAACTTGCCACCAATAATCTGAGCCGTTATGTAATCACCCAAACTAAGTGAAAAAGTAAACATAGATCCAGCTACTAAACTTGGAAAAATTAAGGGAAGAATCACTTTTCTAAAAGTATAGAAATTGTGTGCCCCTAAATCACCGGACGCATCCAGTAAGTTATTTGGTAAACGCTCAAGCCCTGCATAGATTGGCAAGATCATGTAAGGAAGCCATAGGTAAGAAAGCCCGATAATGATTGCAGGTCCACCGAATCCAGGTGAGTGAATACCAATTGGCTTTAGTAGCCAATCTAAAACACCATTTCCAGGTTCTAACATTGTTCGCCATGCATATATTTTTACTAAATATGAAGCCCACAATGGGGTTAAAACAAGTGCCACCAAAATCTTTTGTGTCTTAGGCCGAGCAATTTTGGCCATGTAGAAAGCCATTGGAATCGCCAAAACTGTGCAAAAAAATGTAACGCTTATTGCAATTCCTAAAGTTCGCAAAACCACATTTTTATACGCGGCATCGGTGAGCATGTCTTGAAAGTTTCCAAAGTTGAACTGTTGAATAACATTTCCAGTAAAGCTATCTATCGTAAAGAATGCTGTAACTAGAAGCATTGCTAATGCGCCTAAATAGGCAACTACAAGCCATAGAACAGGGGCGGTTAAAAGTGCAGTAAGTCGCATGCGCGGCTTCTTATGCATATACGTTGATAAAGAATGCAACACCGCGACCCCCTTCTAATAAAGAAAACCGGGCGTGGAAATTAACCCACGCCCGGTTTATTACTTATGAATTACGCAAACTGGACCAAGCTTTGACCCATTCTGAGTAAGGAACACACTTAACGTCAGTACGTCCATCAAGACATGCTTCTGTTGCTGTATTCCAGTAGTAAACATCTGCCCAATAAGCATCATCTGCAGCATGGAAAGTTGCACAGTGGTTCTTGTCAGCAGTTAGATCACAAGACTTTGCGTTAGATGGAGCTTCTCCAAACCACTCAGCAACTCCAGCATTTGCTGCAGGTGATGCAATGTGATTCATCCATAAGTACGCACAGTTTGGATTCTTAGCTTTGCTACTAATCATCCAAGTGTCTGACCAACCTGTAGAACCTCCAGCAGGTTTGATTCCTTCAACCTTTGTACCTTCACCCTTTGCAAGGTTGATATTTACTTGCCATGTTGTTCCAAGCACTGTTCCACCTGATTTAAGTGAAGCAACATGCTTGAGGTAGTCACCCCAGTACTCACCAATAAGTGGCTTCTGAGCCTTAAGAACTTCAACAGCTGCATCAAACTGAGTTTGATCAAGAGCATAAGGATATTTAATTCCTAGCTCTGGCTGTGTTTCCATCAAATAAAGTGCGGCATCTGCAATATAAATAGGTGAGTCATATGCAGTGATCTTGCCCTTATATGGTGAGTTCACATCGAAAACTGAACTCCAAGAAGTTGGCGCAGGCTTAACAATATCTGTGCGGTATGCCAAGAGGTTTGCTCCACGTCCGTGTGGAACACCATATGCAACACCGTCTACAGAGTTCCATTGCTGCATCTTGAGATTATCAAAGATGTCTGCATAGTTTGGAATTAAGTCTGTGTTAACTGGAGCAACGTCTCCACCGTAAATCAGGCGAAGTGATGCATCACCTGATGCAGAAACAACGTCATATTCACCGGTCTTCATTAATGCGACCATGTCATCTGATGTTGCGCCAGTCTTTACATTTACTTTGCAACCAGTTTCTTTTTCAAAACCAGTTACCCAGTCAACGTTTGGATCAGTTGAACCATTTTCAACATAACCTGCCCACGCAACTAGATTGACTTGGCCTTCACCAGCACCAAGCTCTTTCATCATGTCTACTTTAGGTACACCGCTATCGGATGCAGAGTCGCCACCTGAGCTGCAACCAGCGAGAATTAATGCTGCTACTGATGCAACAGCGATTCGTGAAAACAGACGCTTCTTTTGCATCTGTACCTCCATCTTTACTTTCCATGTTCAGCGGTTGAACATGGATCCTGGAACTTATCGAACCAGGAATTCCTTATTTTTGTCCCATGAAAGATGTACTGAACTTCCAAGCACTAAAGTTTCCTTAGGATTGTTTGCAATTATCAAGCCAAAATCAGTTTCAACTAGATACCTAGTGGTTGCACCGACAAAAATAATGTCCTTTAGAACGCCTTTAGCTACGCGAGAATCTTCTATGTGTGTATTTGAAATTGTGATGTACTCAGGCCTGATATTTATTTTTTCATCAGCTATTTGAATTTTATTAGTTTGACCAACAAACTCAGAGACAAATGAACTTCTTGGCGAATTATAAATTTCTCGTGGAGTTCCCAATTGTTCGATTTTTCCCTGATTAAAAACCGCAATTCGATCACTCATTGTTAAAGCTTCTTCTTGATCGTGGGTTACAAAGATAAAAGTAATTCCAACCGCCCTTTGTAGGGCTTTGAGTTCAATCTGCATCTGTTCTCTAAGCTTTAAATCCAATGCGCCAAGTGGTTCATCTAGTAGCAATACTGAAGGTCTATTTACCAATGCACGAGCTAAAGCAACACGTTGGCGTTGCCCACCAGAAAGTTGTGATGGCTTGCGCTCACCGTAGCCTTCAAGTCTTACTTGATGTAAGGCTTCAGTTGCTCGCTCTAATCTTTCTGCTTTGGCAACGCCTTTAACTCGAAGACCATATTCAATATTGCTTAAAACATTCATGTGCGGGAAAAGCGCATAATCTTGAAATACTGTATTCACATCACGCTCATAAGGTGGCAGTTGCGATACATCTTTGCCGGAAAGTGAAATTGATCCTGCATCAGGCTTTTCAAACCCGGCAATCATCCTTAAGACCGTAGTTTTTCCAGAGCCTGAGGGACCTAATAAAGTTATGAATTCGCCCTCATAAATATCTAAATCAATTCCGGTAACCGCATGAACATCGCCGAAAGAACGAGTAAGGCCGCGGATTGAAATAATTACTGGGCTAGACACCCCGCTGACTTTACTCAATATGGGCCAGAAAGTAACTACTAGATAGGCTACGTGCCATGTCGAAACCAACGATTATTCTTGCAACTAGCAATGGCGTTGGTATGGGTCATCTTGTTCGCGCAACCGCAATCGCAATCTCTTTAAAAGATGTAGCCAACCCAATTATTGTTTCAATGGCTGGGGGAATATCTGAAATCCCATCTTATTTAGGGATTCGATGTGAATACATTCCGGGCCGAGATCGCTTATGGATGTCGCGCGATAAATGGGATAAATATCTGAGGGATCGGTTGGTAGCTTTAATCGAAGAAACCGATGCACAGGTTTTGTCTTTTGATGGTGCTGTCCCGTATCCGGGAGTTGTTGCAGCTCGAAGTGCTAAACCAAAATTAACTTTAGTGTGGGTACGTCGTGGGTTGTGGCAAAAAACTTTATTGCGCTTTGCCTTAGGAATTCAAACATCCATGATGGATGCCGTAATCGAACCAGGAGATTTTGCTCGGGAATATGATCACGGTCCAACTTCTAAACGTCACGAAGCAATTACGGCTGCGCCCGTTTCGCTTTTCAATGAAGAACAAGCCTTATCGCGTGAAGAAGCTCGTCAACAACTTAAATTAGATTTAAAACGCCCTGCTGTGTTGGTTCAGTTGGGTACAGGGGATTTAGATGTTAACCAGAAAATGACTGCAGCCCTTGAAGGGCTAATTGGCTGGAAAGATTTGCAAGTTGTAGTAACCAAAGAACCTATTGATAAAGCTGGCAATTCACTGGTTCCGGCCGGTCTAGA
>WLCU01000091.1 GCA_009705165.1 Actinomycetota bacterium
ATTTTTGCTGGAGATCGCAGCAAAGAGTTTCGTGCACGAATGTTGGGCGAAAGCTACACAGCTGGGGGAATTGCACACACTGTTGAAAAAACCAGAGCTGCAAGTGATCAAACCCTTCGAAATAACGCTCAATCCCTGCTTAATGAGGCCTATTTATCGGGCACGACAACGATTGAAATTAAATCCGGCTATGGCTTAACGGTTAATGATGAACGTCGCAGCTTAGAAATTGCGCAATCTTTTACCGATGAAACTACATTTTTAGGTGCACATGTCGTACCAGTTGAATACAAGAAAAACCCGAAGGATTATGTAGATCTTGTTACCGGCTCCATGCTGGAGGCAGTTACGCCATTTTCAAAGTGGATTGATGTCTTTTGCGACAAGGGAGCTTTTTCTGTAGATGATGCACGCACGATTCTTAAAGCTGGGATGGCTAAAGGATTGTTGCCCAGACTTCATGCCAACCAACTTCAAGAAGGTCAAGGTGTTCGTTTAGGAGTTGAACTAGATGCAGCATCAGTAGACCATGTCTCACACTTAAGTGAAAAAGACATCGAAGCTTTGTCAACGTCAAAGACGGTTGCAACTTTGTTGCCAGGTGCGGAGTTTTCAACTCGCTCTGCCTATCCAGATGTTCGCCCACTTCTAGAAGCAAGCATCACGGTTGCTTTGGCCTCTGATTGCAATCCTGGAAGTTCGTACACAACAAACATGCCATTCATCATCGCAGTAGCAGTTCGGGAAATGCATTTTTCACCAGAGCAAGCGTTATGGTCGGCAACTATGGGTGGCGCTAAAGCGCTTCGCCGCGAAGATATCGGGCATCTTTTCGAAGGTGCACGTGCAAACTTTTCAATTCTTAATTCAGATTCCTATATCCACCTGGCATATCGTCCAGGTGTTAACTTAGTAGAACAGGTATGGCGAGATGGCCTCCAAATCAAATAAGACGGTAACCCTTTCAACTTCGGGAGTAGTTTTTGCCGATGTGATTGATGTTGCCCGACATGATGCAAAAGTAGAACTTTCACAAAGCGCTATCGATGCGATGAATGCTTCTCGCACTTTCATTGAAGGCTATGCCGCCGGTGGAGTTCCGGTCTATGGAGTTTCAACTGGTTTTGGGGCACTTGCTAACCGCCATATTGACGTTGAAAACCGTGCCCAGCTACAGAAATCACTGATTCGCTCACATGCTGCAGGTGTAGGACCAGCAATCGAACGCGAAGTTGTTCGTGCCTTAATGTTTTTGCGCCTTCGCACAATGGCATCTGGTCGCACCGGAGTTCGCGTTGCACTTGCACAGAGTTATGTAGATTTTTTAAATCACGGAATTACCCCAGTGGTCCCAGAGTTTGGATCTTTAGGTTGCAGTGGTGATTTAGCTCCGCTGTCTCATTGCGCACTTGCATTGATGGGAGAAGGCCGCGTGCATGATGCACACGGAGTTGAGATGCCAACTATGCAAGCTTTAGATGCAGCGGGCATTAAACCAATTGAACTTGAAGCTAAAGAAGGTCTTGCACTTATTAACGGAACCGATGGAATGCTCGGAATGTTGATCATGGCATGTGCCGATCTTGAACAACTCTGCATCGTTGCCGACATTACAACTGCCATGAGTATCGAGGGGCTACTAGGTACTGATCGAGTATTTGCACCAGATCTACACGGACCATTGCGTCCACAAGTTGGCCAAGCTATTAGTGCTGCAAATATCTTTGCCCTTCTTAAGGATTCAGGAATTGTGGCTTCCCACCGTGAAAATGACTCACGGGTGCAAGATGCTTATTCACTTCGCTGTGCACCTCAAGTTGCCGGCGCAGTACGCGACACAATTGCCTATGCATCAACTATTGCAGCGCGCGAACTGGCATCATCTATTGATAACCCAGTTGTTTTACCAGATGGTCGAGTTGAATCCAACGGAAATTTCCATGGCGCACCAGTTGGTTATGTTTTAGATTTCCTTGCAATCGCAGCTACAGATTTAGGTTCCATGTCAGAACGCAGAACAGATCGCGCACTTGATCAATATCGTTCTGCAGGTCTGCCACCATTTTTGGCCCATGATCCAGGCGTTGATTCTGGATTAATGATTGCCCAATACACACAAGCCGGATTAGTAAGTGAAAACAAACGTTTAGCTAGTCCAGCAAGTGTTGATTCAATTCCATCGTCTGCGATGCAAGAAGATCACGTCTCAATGGGCTGGTCTGCAGCCAGAAAACTGCGAAAAGTTGTTGAAAACTTAGCTCGAATTTTGGCAATCGAACTAGTAACCGCCGCCCGTGCAATTGAACTTCGCGATGGTTTAACACCTTCACCAGCAACTGGTCGCGTAGTTAAGCAACTTCGCACAGTTGTTGGGGGAGTTGGACCAGATCGTTTTCTTTCTCCAGAACTTGAAGCCGCGACAACACTTGTTAACTCAGGCGCTGTAGTTGCAGCTGCTAAAGAAGTTGTAAAAGAGCTTATCTAGTTGCAAAACCTGCGGCAGCTTCTAGAACTAACAGGGCTGCCAAACGTACTGTGCGTTGATCATCAGAATCTTTTGATGCATCAATTTCAGTGATATCAATGGCACGTACTCTCTTATCTGCGCCAACTAAGAATGCGGCTTGGCGCAATTCATCGGCCGATAACCCACCGGGCATTGCTGCAGGACATGCAGGTACAACGCTTCGGTCACAAACATCGACATCAAGATCGACATAAATTTCGCGGCCACCATTACCTGCAATTTCCAACGCTTTCTTTACGGCATCAGCAATTGATTGGGTTCGCAGCTTTGACCTAGAAATTACAGTCACGCCGTTTTCTTTCGCCCGAGCACTGTATTCGGCGCTATTTGCAAAGTCAGCAATTCCAATCTGCACAATATTTGCACCGGGTAATCCTGCTTGAATCAACTGCCACACAGGAGAGCCATTTGATTTACCATCGCGTAAATCATGGTGAGCATCAAAAGTAATAAGACCAACCTTTGAAAGATCAGGCCATAACCCAGATGCAACCGAATAAGTTATTGAATTATCTCCGCCAAGAGCTACAAGTAATTTATGCTTATTTAGCAAGCCATTGACGGCCTCACTTACGCGTTTTACTCCTTCATCGCCATCCGGAGAATCGATATTTCCTAAATCTGTAAATGACCCACCAGTTAAATCAACATCAGCTGAAGTTGAATATGTTGAATATCGGGCCAAAGCAGTTCGAATTGCATCAGGAGTTTGATCGGCATTAGTTGGCGAAATAGAGGCTTTATGCGCCGGAACTCCAATCAATGCAAAATCTGCATCGGTTTTTTTAGATTGAAAAAGCGAATTAGCCCGGGCCCACTTGGGATCATGCGGCAACGATGCGCTAGTCATTGGCCAATCGTAGGGGAAGAAGTACTGTGTCTCTATGCCCACTTCAAAAGGCAATTGGCTTCTTTTTATTTCCTCAGGCTTGCTACTTTCCCTTGGGTTTAAAAATGATTTCTTTTGGGCAGCCGGTGGAGTTATTGGGTTGATACCTGCAGTGAGTTGGGTCCTAAGAGATTTACGCCAACACACCATGGGATCAGACATGTTGGCAGTGCTTGCTCTGATCGGTGCAGTTTTTACGGGTGAGCTTTTTGCTGCATCAGTCGTATCACTGATGCTAGCGAGTGGTCGAGTTTTAGAATCATGGGCAGAAGGACAAGCCGAACGCCAGCTTAAATCATTACTTGCTCGGGTTCCTCGAATCACTCATAGAGTTAATAATGACGGCTCTATTTCAGAAATTACTATTGATGCGGTTTCCATAGGTGATCAAATTTTAGTAAGAAGTGGAGAAATAGTTCCAACCGATGGTGATCTACTCGCCGATGCAATACTTGATGAATCTGCATTAACTGGTGAACCTTTACCTGTTAGCAGAAGGGTGCACGATCAGATTGACAGCGGCGTGGTAAATGCCGGAGCACCTTTTGAATATCGTGCAAGCAATACATCTGAAGAAAGCACATATGCTGCGATTATCAAATTAGTGAAAGCAGCACAAGAGAAGAATTCTCCGGGTATAAGAATTGCTAACTTATGGGCAATTCGCTTCGTTCCGATAGCTCTTATTCTTTCCCTGGCTTCATGGTTGATCTCAGGAGATATTCACCGCGCAATTGCCGTTCTTGTTGCTGCAACACCTTGTCCATTAATTCTTGCGGTCCCAATTGCAGTTGTATCTGGCCTATCGCGTGCTGCAAAACATGGTGCTGTAATCAAAGGCGGTGCAATCCTTGAACTTTTAGGTCGCACAGAAGTTGTTCTATTGGATAAAACTGGGACCCTCACACACGGAGGGCCTGTGGTCAGTGAGATTCAGAGCGCGCCTGGATTTAATCCGCATCAGATTTTAAGTTTGGCAGCATCAGTTGATCAGTATTCAACACATGTTGTTGCCAAGTCACTAGTAAGCGCTGCAAAGATTCAAAGATGCAAATTTGAAACGGTTTCCGAAGTTGAGGAGATTGCCGGACACAAAATACAAGGAACTCTTGGGACAGATGTAATCACGGTTGGACAGCTTATTGATTCTTGCCCTGCTTGGCTCACAATGGAATACCCACTTATAGTTGCCGTTTCTAAAAATTCAAAACTAATAGGCGCAATTGGCCTGCACGACCCTTTAAGGCCAGAGGCTCATAAACTAATCAGCGACCTAAAAGCTTCAGGTGTTAAGTATGTAGCCCTTGTTACTGGAGACCGCGAATCAACTGCGCGCGAAGTTGCAAATGAAATTGGAATCGAAAATGTATATTCAGGAATAACTGCTGAAGGTA
>WLCU01000092.1 GCA_009705165.1 Actinomycetota bacterium
AGCAGTTCACGAAATTCGTTAGCTAACTGTGCGGCCAAAGTTTTATTGGGCGCAAGTACTAAAGTTGGCCGTTGTAATTTTTCAATCAGCCAGGCAGTTGTCGCAGACTTTCCGGTACCTGTTGCACCCAGTAAAACAACATCTTGTTCGCCGGCATCTATTCGACGCGCAATCTCTGCAATAGCCTCCGGCTGATCTCCAGCAGGCACATAGTCACTTATTACTTGAAAGGGCTCGACTCGTCGTTGGAGTTCAGAAATCGGGCGCATTTGCTAAGCCTACTTTTTTAAATCCCTGTCCGCGAGTTCATCCCAGATATTTTCTACTTTACGCAGTAACTCATCTTGATCGCCATCATTTTCAATGAGGAAATCGGCTATCGATTCACGTTGTTCGCGGCTAGCCTGCGCTGCAATTCTTGCCTCTATCTCAGAAATGTGTAGGCCCTTGGCCCGCAGCCTTGCAATACGATTTTCCATCGATGCTTCAACAGTAATAACTAAATCAAAGCGATCTTGTGCTTTAGTTTCAAATAGCAATGGAATCTCATACACAAGGGTTTCATTTTCCTTTAGCGATGCCACAGCTTCCTCAAACTCATTTCGAATCCAGGGATGTATAACTCCTTCAAGTTTTGCCTTAAGCGATGAGTCTTTAAAAACCAACTCCCCCAATGCCCTGCGATCAATATCGCCATTTTTTAGAATTGAGTCACCAAATATCATTACAACTTCATCAAAGCCAGCTGATCCGCGTTCGATTGCAGCTCGAGCTAATTGATCAGCATCAATGACAAGTGCTCCGAGGTCAGCGAAATATTCGGCAGCAAGTGATTTGCCACTTCCGATTCCACCAGTTAAACCAATCACGCGCATGGAATAAGGATAACCCGCGTAGAAAAGAAAAAGGACCCGACTATTACATCGGGTCCTTTTACTTTAATAATTTCTACTCAGCAGCTGGAGTTTCTTCCTCTGCTGGAGTTGCAGCAGCGTCAGCAGCTTTTGCTTCTGCCTTCTGCTTCTTGTGTGCCAAGAAACGCTCTTGAGCTTGGGCATACTGCTTTTCCCACTCTTCGCGCTGTGTTTCAAATCCTGGCTTCCACTCTTGTGCTTCAGCATCGAAACCTTCTGGATAGATGAAGTTTCCTTCAGCATCATAGCGAGCAGCCATACCGTACTGAGTTGGATCAAATGCTTCGATCTCAATCTCGTGACCTTCATTAGCTTGCTTCAATGAAAGTGAGATGCGGCGACGTTCTAGGTCGATATCGATGATCTTTACAAATAGTTCATCGTCAACTTGAACAACCTGCTCAGGAATTTCAACGTGGCGTTCTGCCAACTCTGAAATATGAACTAGCCCTTCGATACCTTCGTGAACACGGATGAATGCTCCAAATGGAACAAGCTTTGTGACCACACCTGGAACAACCTGATTGATTGTGTGAGTGCGAGCAAATGCTTGCCATGGATCTTCCTGTGTTGCCTTAAGCGAAAGCGAGACGCGCTCACGCTCGAAGTCAACTTCAAGAACTTCAACAGTTACTTCATCGCCAACTTCAACAACTTCACCTGGATGATCGATGTGCTTCCAAGAAAGCTCTGACACGTGAACAAGACCATCAACGCCACCAAGGTCAACGAATGCACCAAAGTTAACAATTGATGAAACAACACCTGTACGTACTTGACCCTTTTGTAGCTGATTTAAGAATGTAGTGCGTGATTCAGATTGTGTCTGCTCAAGGAATGCGCGACGTGAAAGAACTACGTTGTTACGGTTCTTATCAAGTTCGATAATGCGAGCTTCAACCTGCTTACCAATGTAAGGAGTAAGGTCACGAACGCGACGCATTTCAACAAGGGATGCTGGCAAGAAGCCGCGTAGCCCGATGTCGACGATTAGTCCGCCCTTAACAACTTCAATAACTGTTCCGATGACAACTTCATCGCGTTCCTTCTTGCCTTCGATGTCTCCCCATGCGCGCTCGTACTGTGCACGCTTTTTAGAAAGAATCAGGCGGCCTTCTTTATCTTCTTTTTGAAGAACAAGAGCTTCGATTGACTCGCCAACTTTAACGAGTGTATTTGGATCTACATCGTGGCGGATAGAAAGTTCGCGTGATGGAATTACGCCTTCAGTCTTGTATCCGATATCGACAAGAACTTCTTCACGTCCAACTTGAACGATTGTTCCTGTTACTAGATCTCCGTCATTGAAATTGCGGATTGTTCCTTCGATTGCTGCTAGAAAGTCAGCAGCTGATCCAATGTCATTTACTGCGATTACTGGTGCTGTAGTCAAGATGCTCCGTAGGGATAGATGAGTAGTAGTTCCCGCTTTCGCGGCTGAAGGGCAAGGGTACGGTTCGCGCAACCTTTAGGGCAAATCCATGCGTGGAAAACTGGGGCAAAAGATAGACTCAGCAGTGCAATGAAACGATATCTAGATTTCTTCCGAACACCGCAAGTGGTGCCGCTATTTCTGGCATCTTTTCCGGCTCGTATCGCCTACGGAATGATCGGCTTGTCTATATTTTTTAAGGCCGAGCAAGAGACAGGATCGATTGCATTTGCCGGCCTTGCTATTGGATTGAACTCTGTGGCTGGATCACTTTCAGCTGGCATACGTTCATCTGTTATGGATAGATATGGTCAAAAATGGCCACTCCGCATTTTAGTTCCCGGATATACGGCAATGCTCATTGTTTTAAGTTTTGCGCACACCCGCCCAACGATATTGGCATATTCATTTTTACTGGGAGTAACTGCGCCGCCAATTAACCTTTCGGTGCGTCCCCTTTGGAAAGCAATTCTTCCTGAGCATTTACTTCGCAGTGCCTATGCAATAGATACTGCAGTAATAAATGCAGCAGGTGTATTAGGCCCAGTGTTTGCAACAACTCTTGCTCTGTCAGCGTATCCAAAATCAGCTCTCTTGATCGCTGCATTCTTGATGGCATTAGGTGGAAGCTCACTTGCGTTTAATCCTGTATCACGTGCATGGATTCCAGAAAAGAAAAAAGCGGGACAAAAAGCGTTATGGAAACACCGTGCAATGCAACTTCTGATGATTGAAGCGGTATTCATTGGATTTGGTTGGGGCGTTTTCGATGTGGCAGTTCCTGCTTTTGCAACGATAGAAAGAGTTCCTGCCAGAACTGCTTGGATTCTTGCCGCGATGGGAATTGCAAGTATTTTAGGTGGCGTAGCGGCAGGTATTGTCTCCAAGCGATACAGCCCACTGGAATGGTTTATGCGTAATTACATTCTCTGGCTAATTTTTACTTTGCCACTTGCGTTTACCTATCCAGGTTGGAGCCTTGCGCTAGTTGGCGCTTGTTTAGGTTTTATTGGAGGTGCGCAACAAGTATTTTACTGGGAAGTTTTAGAAGCAGTGCGACCTCTTGGTTCTGAAGTTTCATCCATAGGTTGGCTCTGGACAATTGAAGGATCGTTTATGGCCATAGGTTCTGCTTTCGGTGGATATATCTCTGAAGCATTTTCGCCGCGAGTAACTCTGGCAATTACACCAACATGTATTGCGATAGGTGCGGTTATTCTCTTTGCTGGAAGAAAATATCTTTCCGAAGCGAATGCACGACCAACAACGGAAAATGATTTACGTGCAATGCGTGATAACGCCGATGAAACTAATTAATGTGCAGCTTCGTGCCAAGTAAGACCAAGGCCTGCGCTCACATCTAACGGCGCATTAAGCGGGTAAGCATTTCCCATCTCTCGTTTGACGAGTTCGCTCACCTGTAATTCTTCACCCTTAACAACTTCAACAATAAGTTCGTCGTGAATCTGCAATAGCAAACGGGATTTAAGCTCTTGCTTTTCAAGTGCGGCATGCACCTTTAACATCGCCAATTTAATGATGTCAGCAGCAGAGCCTTGGATTGGAGCATTCAGAGCCATGCGTTCTGCAACTTCACGGCGTTGGCGGTTGTCATGCATCAGATCTGGCAAGTAGCGACGTCGACCCATGATTGTTTCTGTGTAACCGGTTTTACGAGCATCTTCTACAACAACTTTTAAGTAGTCTCGAATTCCGCCAAAGCGTTCAAAGTATTTATCCATTAAATCTTGGGCGGCAGGTGGGGAAATATCTAACTGCGCAGAGAGTCCGTAAGAGGACAGTCCGTAAGCAAGACCGTAAGACATCGCCTTTATCTGCCTGCGCATTTCTGGATCAACATCATGGGGTTGAACTCCAAAGATCTGTCCAGCGATTGTTGCATGTAAGTCTTCACCGGATTCAAAGGCTTTTAGAAGTTTCTCATCATGAGAAAGATGGGCCATGATGCGCATTTCAATTTGGCTGTAATCGGCAGTTAACAAGCCAACATAACCTTTGCCAGCAATAAAGCAGTTACGTATTGTTCGGCCTTCTTCGGTGCGTACAGGGATATTTTGTAAATTAGGCCCAGTTGAAGAAAGTCGCCCAGTGGCTGCCACAGTTTGTTGGAAATGAGTATGGATTCGGCCATCACTAGCAATTTCAGCGAGTAAGCCTTCAACTGTTGTCCCAAGTTTCTTTGTTTCACGAATACGCAAGAGAGATGTCAAAACCGGATGCCCAGTTTTTTGGTGCAACCAATCTAAACTTTCAGCATCGGTTGTAAAACCAGTTTTAATTTTCTTAGTCTTAGGCAGTTTCAACTCTTCAAATAAGACAACTTGCAGCTGCTTGGGCGAGGCCACATTAAATTCATGCCCAACGGCTTCGTGCGCCGCTTTAGTTTCACGATCTACTTCACCTTGAAAATAACTGGCAAGTTTTTCTAACT
>WLCU01000093.1 GCA_009705165.1 Actinomycetota bacterium
AACCCAATAGTGGGCGAAGTTCAACCTTTCGGTTGCAAGCCATTGAAGCTTTTGCGGCAAGTTCATGCGCTGTTTGTTCATCGTTCACTTCAATAATCCAGAAGCCACTGAAGAACTCATCCGATTTAATAAAGGGACCCTCTGAAACTTGATTTGACCCTGCACGATTATCAAATACAGAAGCCAAAGTTGGCGAATCAAGTCCACAAGCAAATAGGCGTTGGCCGTTAGCCACCATGTGATCATTGATGGCATCAATGGCTTGAATTTCCTCAGGCGTATGCGGCGAACGTGTGGTGGAATCAATAACTGATATTAAGAAACGCATGCTAAAACAATACCAAAATTCTTTCTTGTTAACTGTAAAATTTTCCAATGACATTTTCAGGATTGAACTTCATCGGTGTACTCGTAGCCTTCATTGTTTCTTTTGCAAGCGGTGGAATCTGGTTTGGGCCAAAGACTTTTTACCCAGTTTGGATGAAAGCCCGTGGAATAGCTTCAGGCCAACTTAATTCGCAGCAAAATAAGCCCGCCGTTTTATTTGGTGGCACCATCGTAGGTGTCCTTGTCCAAACACTGACTCTTGGAGTAATTCTCACTTCACTTCAGAAATTCCAACCAGATTTTGGAATTCTCGATGGCGCAGGCGTTGGTTTTGCCCTTGGCGTAGGTATTGCAATGTTCGCATCTTTGAGCCACCGCCTATTTGGAGGCGAGAACTTCAAAGTGTGGATCATTGAAACTTCAAATGATGCAATCAATCTGACAATCGCAGGTGCGATTATTGCTTGGTTTAACTAAGCAAATACCGTCACATTTAGAAGTGTAATAACCCCCAGCAAGGCAAATACTGCCGCAGCTATGCCATGAACTAGTTTCATGGAAACTTTTTCTGCGAATTTATTTCCAATAAACACCGCAGGAACATCGGCAATTAACATTCCAAGTGTTGTGCCCATGACTACAAATAGGATATTTGAGTAGTGTGCTGCCAATGCAACTGTTGCGATTTGGGTCTTATCCCCCATCTCGGCTAAGAAGAAAGTAATTGTTGTTGCGCCAAATACTCCAAATCGGCCTGCAATTGAACTTTCCTCTTCTTCAATCTCATCAGGAATCAACGTCCAGATAGCCATAGCGATAAATGAAATACCTAGAATCCAGCTAAGCGCTGTTGGGGTGATCACTGTTGTAATCCATGCACCCAATGCACCGGCAAATCCATGGTTAACAACTGTGGCAGCAAATATTCCTAGGATAATTGGGACGGGTTTCTTAAACCGTGCCGCCAATAAAAAAGCTAGTAGCTGAGTTTTATCGCCCATTTCAGCAAGGGCAACGACTCCAGTTGATAGAAATATTGTGCTGATCATTGGGCCAGTATGCCAAAAGAATTAGAGACTGGCTCCAGCTGGAGGAGTAGTCATAAATACTTCTAAGTTCCATAATTCGGCTAACGGCAACGTTTTAATCATTTCAAGAACTGATTCTTCAGTCTCAGAAAAAGCTTCAAGGAAAACGGTTCTGCGCGGCATTGCCACTTTAATTGTTCCTAACAAGCCTTTTTCCTCAAGGATTTTCGCCTGTGCTTGTTCGGCAGGAATTAGGGCACGAATCTGATCTTGCGTAACACCATCTTTAAAAGTTGCCACGACCATAAAGCTATCCATGATTGATTCTCTCTTCACACTTAGGTATATCGCTAATAAAGCAAAGGTATGTCTAATTACTTGATGTGTCAACTAATTGTGATACTGTGCGGATATGGCCCAGCAAGGTATGAAGGAATTAGATTCAAAAGCGTGGCGGGCATTTCATAAAATTGGTTCACGGCTTTTGCCTCACCTTGGACGTCAAGTAACTGCCCATTCTGGGATCACTGGAGCAGAATATGTCGTCCTTACCGCTCTTTCTGAACTACCTGCAGATTCAGTTAATTTAAATCGACTCGCCCTTGGGCTGGGCTGGGAAACAAGCAGGATGTCTCATCAGATTACTCGAATGCAAGAGGCCGGCTTAGTTAAGAAAACACAGAGTGATTCTGATGCTCGTTGCTTTGATGTCAGCATTACTTCAAAGGGACGAAAAATCGCGGAAAAAGCTGTTCCGCTACAGTCTTTGGAAATAAACCACTGTTTTAGCCAAGTTCTAACTAGTAAGCAAAAAGAAGCACTGATCGAAATCTCAGAGGCAATCTCTGCCCACATGAGAGAAAACCATCCACTCAATAAGAAAGTAGTTCACTAAATGAAAATAGCTCTAGATATTTTTGGCGCACTCCTAGCATTTGCTGCGATTGGTTCTGCAGTATCAAAGTTGAAGAAAGTACCCGACGTTTTGGCGGCTATGGCATCAGTTGGCGTTAAACCACATCAGATTCCGGTACTTGCCTACCTTGAAATCGCTGGCGGCTTGGGAATCATTGTTGGAATCTGGATTCCGGCGCTTGGTGTTTTATCTGCAATCTGCTTAGTGCTCTATTTCGCTGGCGCTTTATTGACACATTTTAAAAAGAAGCATGGTCCAGCTGATTTTGGTGCAGCACTTGGCATCTTCATCATTGCTTTGATTACTACCTACTTACAAATACAGCGCTAAAAGATTTTAGGATTTTCTTACTAGAGCCCACGGACTCGTAAAGTTCTTTCACGAATTGGTGAGAAGAAAACACGTTCTACTAAGACTCCAACGAACATAATCGAGATAATCGCACCTAGCACTAATGCCATATCTCCCAGTTGTCGTCCTACGTCTAGGAGTTGGCCCAAGCCAACTCCTAAGGCGGGCGAAACTGCAATTAACTCGGCAGCCATTAATGATCTCCAAGCAAAAGCCCAACCCTGCTCAAGACCACCAAGAAAACCTGGCAGTGATGCAGGAAGAATAATGAATCGGATGGACTGCCAGCGATTTGCTCCAAGAACTTTTCCAACCTTTAGGAGCTGGGTTGGAATTTGATCTATTCCAGAGGAAAGTCCGTTAGCAATTGAAGGAACAGCGCCAAGAAGAATCACTGTATAAATCGTTGCATTTGAAAGACCAAACCAAATTATTGCCGCTGGTACCCACGCCACTGAAGGCAATTGCTGTAATCCAGTAATGATTGGTTTTAGAACAAGGCGAACATTCTTATTTACACCAAGCAACAGACCAATAGGAGTTGCGATTAATATTGCGAAAATAAACCCTTGAAATCCCCGTCTTAGTGAATTCCATGCACTTGGAATGAGAATTCCTTGCTCATATTGATTCTTAAGCGAAGTAAATACTTGTCCCGGTGAAGGAAGTACATAATCGGGTGTTAATTTTAAATTAAAAACAATTTGCCACGCTCCGACGAAAAACAAAATGGCCAAGATAGGTCCTGCATGCTTTAAAACCCGCTTGAATAAAGTGACATCAGTTGAGCTCTGAGTTTCAAGGGCGTCCAAGCCAGCTGAAAGCAAACCTAGCTCTGATTGGTGATTTGAATGATTAGCCATGGCGTTTAATCTCATTTCGCAGATGATCCGTAATTTCACTTGCAAGATTTGCAACTTCTGGAGCATCGATTCGTCGAGGCTCCGGCAAATTGATACTCCACTCTTTCAGGAAGCGCCCAGGTTTAGAGGACATAAGTAAAACGCGCTGGCCAAGTCTGACCGCTTCACGAACATTGTGTGTCACGAAAATTACAGTCAGTTCTGTTTGTTTCCATATTTGAAGAAGCTCTTCATGAAGAAAGTCTCGTGTGATTGCATCAAGAGCAGCAAATGGTTCATCCATCAACAAGATGCCCCGCTCTTGAGCAAGTGCACGAGCAATCGAAACACGTTGTCTCATTCCACCAGAGAGTTCATGAGGGCGTTTATCAAAAGATGCAGGCAAATGAACAAGTTCCAGAAGCTCCTGAGCTCTTTTCTTGCGTCCGCTCTTTTCGTAGCCACTAATACGCAAAGCCAGTTCTATATTTTCACCTGCAGTAAGCCAAGGCATAAGTGCAGCATCTTGAAACATCAGCGTAGGTGGTTCAGAAACTTTGACCGATCCTGAGGTTGGTAAATCCAGTTCAGCCAAGATATTTAAGAGTGTGGACTTTCCGCACCCTGAAGCTCCAAGTAAGCAAACAAACTCTCCTCGATTTACCGTCAGCGATAGCCCATCAAGCACTACTGGTGATTTCTTATCGAATTGCTTCGAGAGATTGGATAAATCTACTGCCAAATTAGCCGTTGCCAATTACTCCTTACCTAACCCTTGAGCAGATATTTTTTTAAGTTTCTTAGAAACAAGAATTTTATTAAGAATGCGCAAATCATAAATCCCAACTAAGCCTCGAGATCCAAGATTGGTTAGTAAACCAACATCCACCGCATCTTCTGCACTCTTTACTAGAGTTGATGGAAGTGGATCATAGGTAAAGGAAAGATTGCTCCACGCTCTAGTGATGACATTATCTGCAAGTCGCTTGCCAGTTGCAGCTTGAATTTGGGCTTGGACCGCTTCTTTAGCGATATCTGGAGATTTCTTGATGAATGCAATTGAATCCATGTGGGCTTTAAGAAGAGTTTCGATTGTCTTTGGGTACTTCTCAAGGAAACTTGTTTGAGCAATTAATTGTGTTGTCAGGAACTGATTCTTAGGCCAAATATCTTTTTCATCTAAGAACACTTTTCCATTGGCTTCAAGTACTAACCGAGATGCCCAAGGTTCAGGCACCCAAGCACCATCAATTTCACCTTTTTGGAACAAGGTTAATGACTGGGCATTTTCAGTAGGTATCACTGTTACATCACC
>WLCU01000094.1 GCA_009705165.1 Actinomycetota bacterium
ATTGCAGAAATTGCGTTATCTGATTCTTTGGGTGAAAAACCAAGAGAAACTAAGGCACTTGTTAATTGTTCGCGCCAAGCCGGTTGATGCCCTTGGTATTTGTTGGTTGGGGACAAATCTGCCAATTTGCCCTTAAGTTCTAGGATCAATCGCTGTGCACCTTTTTTACCGATTCCTGGAACCCGCTCAATTGCAGAAGTGTCCTCTTGTGAAATTGCTCGTGCTAAATCTTCAGGGGTTAATGCACCCATAATTGAAAGTGCAACTTTTGGCCCGACACCGGAAACAGTCTGTACAAGTTCGAAAAGGTTGCGAATTTCATCGCTTAGAAAACCGAATAAAGTTAAAGAGTCTTCGCGAACAACAAGTGAAGTAAATAATGTTGTTGGTGCACCAAGGGTTAATCCTGAACTTGTTGCAGGGTTGATTAATACACTCAGCCCTACTCCCCCAACTTCAATAATGCATTTATCACTTGCTATCGATCGAACCGTGCCAGTTAATGTAGAAATCATTTATCCACGTAGTTTCCGCAGACGCGATTTCTCTGCCGCCACTGCTTGATTAATGCGCGCGGTAGAACCGCCTCTCCAAATATTACAAATCGCAAGAGCCAAGGCATCAGTTGCATCGACAGGTTTTGGCATAACCTCTAGATTAAGGATTTTTTGGACCATTTGTGCAACTTGCGCCTTATTTGCACGACCTGAACCTGAAACAGCTGCTTTAACTTCGCTAGGTGTATGCATCATGACCGGAATTCCAGCTTTGGCTGCAATCAACAAAGCAATTCCGGCAGCTTGGCCAGTTCCCATAACGGTTCGAACATTGTGCTGAGCAAATACTCGTTCAACTGCGATTACATCCGGATTCCAAAGCGAGATCCACTCATTCAAACCTTTATCTATTTCAATCAAGCGAACTTCCAATGGCATATCCGAAGGGGTCATGACAACACCAACTCCAACCATTGTTAATGGTGAGCCCGGATTGCCCTCGACGATTCCGATTCCACAGCGCGTAAGACCTGGGTCAATACCAAGTACGCGCATGTGCCTACCTTCTTCTTAATTAATGCATGAATTGCATGTGAAGTTTAAAGCCTACGGCCAGCTGCGTCAGAAATTAATCTAGGCTCGCCATGACCTCGTCTGAAACATCGAAATTGCTGTAAACATTCTGCACATCATCTAGCTCTTCTATGGCATCGATTAGTTCGAATACCTTTTTAGCACCATCTGCATCAAGTGGAATAGTCATCGATGGAAGGAACGAAGAATCAGCCGACTCATAATCGATTCCTGCAGTTTGTAAAGCAGTTCGCACCTGCACCAAATCCACTGGCTCGCATACAACTTCAAAAGATTCGCCTAAGTCATTTACTTCTTCAGCGCCAGCTTCGAGCACGGCCTCTAAAACCTTATCTTCAGTTAGACCGTCAACTTTATTTACAATTATTACGCCTTTGCGATTGAATAAATAAGAAACTGAGCCCAAATCTGCCATTGAACCGCCGTTACGGGTTACTGCCACTTTTATTTCAGAGGCAGAGCGATTGCGGTTATCTGACAAACATTCAATCATTATTGCAACACCATTAGGCCCGTAGCCCTCATACATGATTGTGATCCAGTCTTTTGCACCAGCTTCTAGCCCAGCACCACGTTTAATTGCACGTTCGATGTTGTCGGCAGGCATTGAAGATTTTTTAGCCTTTGTGATTGCATCAAATAACGTTGGGTTCCCATCAAGATCGGCGCCTCCATTGCGAGCTGCAACTTCAATTGCTCGAATCTGCTTTGCAAAAACTTTTGCGCGGCGACTATCGATAATCGCCTTCTTATGCTTAGTTGTTGCCCATTTGGAATGGCCTGACATGACTTACACCTTCAATCTCGTGGATATAAACTTACTTTACCTTCTCTAATGCTGGCTTTGCCACTTGCTCAATAAAGTAACGGTGAATTCGGTGATCACCAGTTAGTTCTGGGTGAAAAGATGTGGCAAGCAGAGTTTGTGACCGTACCGCCACGGGGTGAGCATCGACTGCGGCTAAGACCTGAATTTCTGACCCTGTTTTTTCAACCCATGGTGCGCGGATAAAAACAGCTCTAATCAATTCATCTGAACCATCTGCAAAATCTATGTCAGTTTCGAAAGAATCTACTTGGCGGCCAAAGGCATTTCGACGAACGGTTATATCCAAACCGCCAAAAGTTTTCTGCCCCTCTTTGGCATCAAGAATTTCATCAGCTAATAAAATCATTCCTGCACATGAACCATAAGTTGGCATGCCCCCTGAAATGCGCGCTTTAATTGGTTCAAAAAGGCCAAATATTTCGCACAGTTGAGAAATAGTTGTCGACTCACCGCCAGGCAAAACCAACGCATCAACTTCTGAAAGTTCTTCTGGGCGCTTAACTTCGATAGGAGAAATACCACAAGCCGCTAACGCGCTCACGTGCTCACGAACATCACCTTGGAGCGCTAAAACTCCGACCTTCATAATTTCTAAAAACTACCAACCACGATCGGCAAGACGGTGAGGTACTGGAAGGTCAGCAACGTTGATTCCTACCATTGCATCTCCAAGTCCACGTGATGCATCTGCAACAACCTTTGGATCATTCCAGAAAGTTGTAGCTTTAACGCAAGCCGCGGCGCGCTGAGCAGGGTTACCTGATTTGAAAATTCCAGAACCGATAAACACACCATCTGCGCCCATACTCATCATTAGCGCCGCATCTGCCGGTGTTGCAATTCCACCTGCGGTAAATAGCACGACAGGAAGTTTTCCAGCTTGTGCAACTTCTTTTACTAATTCAAAAGGTGCTTGCAACTCTTTCGCGGCTACATACAGTTCATCTTCGCGCATTGATGAAAGGCGGCGTATTTCTCCACCAATCTTTCGCATGTGTTGCATTGCGTTAGAAACATCGCCCGTGCCTGCTTCGCCTTTCGAACGAATCATTGCAGCGCCTTCATTAATTCGGCGCAACGCTTCTCCCAGGTTTGTTGCTCCGCAAACAAAAGGAACTGTGAAATCCCACTTATCGATATGGTTTTCATAATCAGCTGGCGTAAGAACTTCTGACTCATCAATGTAATCAACACCGAGTGATTGCAGAACCTGCGCTTCAACGAAATGTCCGATGCGTGCTTTTGCCATCACTGGAATCGATACAGCTGCTTGGATTTTTTCAATCATGTCAGGGTCAGACATTCGAGCGACGCCACCTTGGGCACGAATATCTGCGGGTACGCGCTCAAGTGCCATTACGGCAACCGCGCCAGCATCTTCGGCGATCTTTGCTTGTTCAGCGTTTACGACATCCATGATGACGCCGCCCTTAAGCATCTCTGCCATTCCGCGCTTAACTCTGCCTGTGCCTTTAACTTCTGACATTGCCTGTGTACTCGCCTTCGCTGTTGTAGGAGCTCATACTACTTTGTCTTTGTCGGCTCCGCGCTCGGAGTTATATACGTGAAATCAGGCTCGGTATCTGTCAGCGCTACCCATACTTGCCCGGGTGCAAAATTTATTTCGCTTCCATCAACCTTGGTCCATACAGTGCCCGACTCTGGCGAAATGCGTGACCATTGCGCTGCGTAGCTTTTGCCATCTCGCAGGATGTAACCCCTGCCGCTGCCGACAGTTTGTGAGTATGGCGTTATGCCACCAACCTTGTCGTGATAAATCGAGTTTGTTATTGAAACTAATTGAATTACTAAAGTAGTTGGACCGAGAATTTTTCCAGACTCTGCAGTATCAGGAGTTGAGTTATGGTCTAGCAGCCAGCGTAATTCTGTCGAAGACCATTTAGCGCTATATCTAGCTGCCGGCCAATGCAGAGTTACAGACTCGGTAGGTTTTCCACCTTCTGGGGCTTTTCCAAATTTCCAACCTACTGATTTCGCACTATCAATTGCGTAACCATTTTCTTGGACCTTTTTCATTAAAAGATCGGCTCTTAACACCATTGCATAGGGCGGGGTACGTAATGGATCAGTAGTGTAAATAGTTGAAGATTCTCTTTGGGCTCCCAGGTCTTGCAGATTTGCAGCGCTAATTACTGGCAATAGTTTTTTCTGCGCCCCGCTATAAGCAAAAGCAATGTGACCAAATTGACTTAAGATTTCTATGTCAGAAATACGTGCACTTCTAACTGGACCTACGCGAGTTGGAATCTGAGATGAAAAGATTGCAGCAAGTCGGGTCAATCCACCTTCCACTTGTTCGATGTAAACAATATCTGCTAACTCCAAACCAATTTGAGGATGGGCGGAATTTGTATCATCGATTTTCACAGCAAGAACTGGGCCGTTAGCGCCTTCTCGGCCGCTCAAAACATTCTTTTCAACTATCTTAGGTTTATCTTTAACAACCTGTGCTACTTGAGAACAACTAGCTAGCAAGGTCGTTGCAAACAGCGCGGCAAGAATTCTTTTATAAAACATCGGACTCAAACTCATAAGTCACCGGCAATGGAGCTGTTCCTGCTAAACGAAATGCACGAACAATAAATTTCTTGCGAACCATTTGGGTAGAAGAGACAGAATCAGTGTGAAGGGCAATGGCTATTCGAATTTTTTCGGTTAAAGCTGAAAGCTCACGCAATAGAGCTTGCTCTGACGCCGACGCGTGAGGCAAGCCATCAGAAAGTAGAAGCCCAAGTGCTCCAGATAAGCCACTTTCAGCCATCGATCTATTCTTAATCTCAGCATCCCTAGCTTGGTAGGCAGCACCTGTAAGAAGCATTGA
>WLCU01000095.1 GCA_009705165.1 Actinomycetota bacterium
CAAAGTTACGAGGAGTCAAGTGAGCCAACCATTACTTCACATCGATAACCTGCATGTGCACTTCAATACTTCAGATGGCGTTGTTCAAGCAATCAATGGTGCATCCTTAACGCTTAACCCTGGCGAAGTTGTTGGTCTAGTTGGCGAATCAGGATCAGGTAAATCTGTAACTGCCATGAGCATTTTGGGACTTGTTCCTAAGCCACCCGCTTTTTACCCAGAAGGTCGCATTTTGTGGAAAGGCATTGATCTTCTAACCACACCTGATCGCGAACTACGAGAAATTCGCGGTGGTGAAATTTCAATGATCTTCCAGGATCCGATGACTTCACTTAACCCTGTTTACACAATCGGTCATCAGATTTCAGAGATGATCCGTGTGCACGAGCGAATTTCAGCTAAAGCTGCCAAAGAGCGCTCAATTGAAATGTTGAATTTAGTGGGAGTGCCAAATCCTAAGCAGCGCGTTGATGACTACCCTCACCAGTTCTCTGGCGGAATGCGCCAGCGTGCAATGATTGCGATGGCGCTTTCATGTAACCCAGAACTATTAATTGCTGATGAACCAACAACCGCACTCGATGTAACTATCCAGGCTCAAATTCTTGAGATTCTTGAAAAATCTGCCCGTGAATTAAATGTTGCAGTACTTCTCATCACACACGATCTTGGTGTTGTTGCAGGTATCTGTGATCGAGTTGCCGTTATGTACGGTGGCCGCATCGTTGAAGAAGCTCCAGTTGATGATCTCTTCGAACGCCCGTTAATGCCTTATACATGGGGACTTATGAAATCGATTCCTCAGATGGATGAAGTTCAAGGTGGCCGTCTGTATACGATTCCTGGTTCTCCACCAGTAATGTCGCGCCCTCCTAAGGGATGTGCATTTGCCGCCCGTTGCGAATTTGCGATTGATAAGTGCAACAACGAAGTCCCTGAACTGACTGAGTATGCAGCTAATCGAATGGTCCGTTGCCATCGCGTTTCTGAACCTAACTTTGTGAAGGTGCTTAAATGACCGAGCCATTGCTAAAAGTTGTTAATCTAGAAAAGAAATTCCCTATTCAGCGCGGACTATTCAAGCGCACCGTTGGGCACATACATGCCGTAGATGGAATTTCATTTGAAATTGGGCAAGGCGAAACCCTAGGCCTGGTTGGTGAATCTGGTTGTGGTAAATCAACAACTGCACGTTTAATTTTGCGCCTGCTGGATCCAACTAATGGCGAAATTTACTTTAATGGTAAAGAGATTCACACGCTTTCTCGTGAAGAGATCCGCAAAGAACGCAAAGATATGCAGATTGTTTTCCAGGATCCATACGCATCTCTTAATCCACGTATGACTGTGCGCCAAATTGTTGCTGAACCCTTAATCGTCCATGGTTTAGCTAAAGATGATTCTGATCCTGCAGTAGATGAAATGATCGAACTCTGCGGCCTTTCACGTGAGTTTGGAAATCGCTACCCTCACGAATTCTCAGGTGGCCAACGCCAACGTGTAGGCATTGCTCGCGCCTTGGTAACACGACCAAAGTTAGTTGTTCTAGATGAACCAGTATCTGCACTAGATGTTTCAGTACAAGCTCAAATCCTTAATTTACTTGATGATTTGCGCGAAAAATTTGGATTTAGTTACCTCTTTGTCGCCCATGATTTATCGGTTGTTTCACACATTTCAGCACGCGTTGCCGTTATGTACCTAGGAAAGATCGTTGAAATCGGTACTCGTCAAGAAATCTTTGAAAATCCTCAACACCCATATACCAAGGCACTTATTTCCGCAGTTCCTTTAGCTAATCCAAAACAGGAAAGAATCCGCAAAGCATCACGCATTGTTTTAACTGGCGATGTCCCAAGCCCAGCTAACCCACCTTCTGGTTGCAGATTCCGCACGCGTTGCTGGAAAGCACAAGAGGTATGTTCAACTTCTGAACCGCAACTTCTTACAATTGGCAAGAGCCAGGTCGCTTGTCACTTTCCTGAAAAGTAACAAATGAAAGTTCTATCGGTTAACCTCACGCATTCTGTGCATACCGGTGAATGGACTGGCAGCGAAGGCAAAACTGGGATTGATAAAAGAGCTGTAGAGGGACCAGTTACCTTTGCTAATGAAGAAGTAACTGGAGATGTCATTGTCGATCGCAACCACCATGGTGGTTTTGACCAAGCGGTCTATGCATATTCACGTGAAGATGCCGATTGGTGGCAAAAACAACTAGGTATAACAATTGATAATGGTCGATTTGGCGAAAATTTAACCACTTCTGGCATCGATGTAAATCAAGCGCTAGTTGGTGAACGTTGGAAAATCGGTTCTACGATTCTTGAAGTTTCACAACCACGAATTCCATGTCGAGTATTTGCCGGATTTTGGCAACGGCCAACATTGATAAAAGAGTTTATGGAGTCTGGAAAACCGGGCACTTATTTACGAATTATTCAAGAAGGCCAAATTAACGCCGGGGATGTTATTGAAATAGTTTTTAAACCAGATCACCAGATTACAATCGCCGATCTTTATGCTGCTAAGAATGGCGAACGTTCTAAAGTTCAAGAAATTGCAGCAGTTAAAGAACTCTCTATCAAATATCAAGAATGGGCTCAAAGCCTTTCTAAATAGCCCTTTTCAAGGCCTGACTTGCCCCGATAGTCTTTACCCATGACTAGTACATCGCGCATTTTGCATGCTGCCACAGGTTCGAAAATCAGTGCCAAGGGTTGGGGCCAAGAGGCTGCAATCCGTATGTTGCACAATAACTTGGACCCAGCAGTTGCCGAACACCCAGAAAACTTAGTGGTTTATGGCGGAACTGGAAAAGCTGCACGTAACTGGCCTTCATTTGATGCGATTGTAAAAAGCCTTACTAACTTAAAAGATGACGAAACACTTCTGGTTCAATCTGGTAAACCAGTAGGAGTATTTGCAACCCATGAATGGGCACCACGCGTACTTATTGCTAACTCAAATCTTGTTGGTGATTGGGCTAACTGGCCAGAGTTTCGTCGATTAGAGCAATTAGGTTTAACTATGTATGGCCAGATGACGGCCGGTTCATGGATTTACATCGGAACTCAGGGAATCTTGCAAGGAACATATGAAACTTTCGCTGCAGTTGCACAAAAGCGTTTCAACGGAACTTTACAAGGAACGTTAACTCTGACTGGTGGATGTGGTGGCATGGGTGGAGCACAGCCACTTGCAGTCACAATGAATGGTGGCGTCTGCCTAATTATTGATATCGATAAAACCCGCTTAGAAAAGCGAATTCAAACTCGCTACCTTGATGAAATCGCAGATAACGTTGATGATGCAATTGAGCGTGTGCTCAAAGCCAAAAATGCACGTGTTCCACTTTCGGTTGGATTAGTCGGAAACGCTGCCGAATTATTTCCACTATTGCTATCAATGGATGTGCCAATCGATATCGTGACCGATCAGACCTCTGCGCACGATCCATTTTCCTACGTTCCTGTTGGCGTTGATGTACATGCAGCTGCACAGATGGCAAAAGATAATCCTGAAGATTTCACAAAGCGATCAAAAGCTTCAATGGCACAACATGTTGAAGCAATGGTCGGCTTTATGGATAAAGGCGCCGAAGTTTTTGACTACGGTAATTCGATTCGTGATGAAGCCCGCCAAGGTGGCTATTCACGGGCTTTTGCCTTCCCTGGCTTTGTTCCAGCTTACATTCGCCCGCTTTTCTGCGAAGGCAAAGGACCATTTCGCTGGGTCGCGTTATCTGGTGATCCAAAAGATATTTACCGTACCGATAAAGCTGTACTTGATTTGTTCCCAGAAAATGAAGGCCTACATCGCTGGATCACAATGGCCCAGGAAAAAGTTGCTTTCCAAGGTTTACCTGCACGCATCTGTTGGTTAGGTTACGGCGAACGTGACAAGGCTGGTCTTGCTTTCAACGATTTAGTTGCGCGTGGAGAAGTTTCTGCCCCGATTGTTATTGGTCGCGATCATCTCGATTGTGGTTCGGTTGCATCGCCTTATCGCGAAACTGAAGCAATGATTGATGGCTCAGATGCAATTGCAGACTGGCCGCTATTAAATGCCATGGTCAATATTTCATCCGGTGCTTCATGGGTTTCTCTTCATCATGGCGGCGGAGTTGGAATGGGTCGCTCGATGCACGCAGGACAAGTTTCAGTTGCTGATGGAACAAAACTTGCCGCACAAAAACTTGAACGCGTTCTAACTAACGACCCAGGTATGGGAGTAATCAGACATGCCGATGCTGGTTACGATCATGCAATCGATACCGCAAAGCAACGTCATGTGCATGTTCCAATGTTGGATATTGAATGACAAGTACTCTTGTTCATAACATTGGACAACTTGTAACAAATGATCCGCAACATGATGGAACAAAGTTAGGTCTCATTGAAAACGCCGCACTACTGATTGAAGATGGCGTAGTTGCTTGGGCCGGATCAGATACAGATGCGCCAACACATCACATCAAGCACCGCTTCGATGCCCATGGTCGAGCCGTTATTCCAGGTTTTGTTGATAGCCACACCCATATGATTTTTGCTGGAGATCGCAGCAAAGAGTTTCGTGCACGAATGTTGGGCGAAAGCTACACAGCTGGGGGAATTGCACACACTGTTGAAAAAACCAGAGCTGCAAGTGATCAAACCCTTCGAA
>WLCU01000096.1 GCA_009705165.1 Actinomycetota bacterium
ATTTTTATCAGCAACAGCACTCGTCGCAGGACCTCTCGCAGGTTTTGCAGCATCATCTGCTAACGCAGCAGATAGTTGCCCAGCAGCACTTGCAAAGGCTCAAGCTGCAGTAGCTAAGGCAACTGCAGTTAAAGCACCTTGGGATGGCCCAACTAAGGGACCTAAGGCTGCAAAAGGCAAGACACTTATTTATGTAGCACAGACAATGCAGAACGGTGGCGTTGCTGGAGCTGCAAAGGGCGTTCAAGAAGCAGCTAAGGCAATTGGCTGGAAGGTACGTATTCTTGATGGTCAGGGAACTGCAGCTGGAATGGCATCTGCAACTCAGCAAGCTGTAACACTGAAGGCAGACGGAATCATCATTGGTGGTTTTGATCCTGCAACAGTTAAGGCTGCTATTGCAAATGCAAAGAAAGCAAAGATTCCTGTAGTTGGTTGGCACGCAGCTGCTATTTCAGGTCCAGCTCCATCACTTGGACTATTTAGCAACGTAACAACTTCACGTCTTGATGTTTCAAACATGTCAGCTAACTGGGTAATTGCAGATTCAAAGGGTGTTGGCGGAGTCGTAATTTTCACTGACTCATCAATTCCATTTGCTGAAGGAAAGTCTCAGGAGATCTTGGCTCAAGTTAAGACTTGTGCATCTCTAAAGATTCTTGACTATGCAAACATTCCAATCGGCGACACAATCTCAACACTTGTTGCTGCTAAGACACAGGCACTTGTTGCTGAACACGGCGATGCATGGACTCACTCAATCTCAATCAACGGTGGTCTTTACATCACTCCAATGGCTGCAGCACTACGTGCAGCAGGCAAATCAGGCACAGGATTCCCACATAACGTTGGAGCCGGTGACGGATCAGCTGATGAATACCAGCGCATTACTGCTGGTGAATACCAGTCTGTAACTGTTCCAGAACCTTTGACAATGCAGGGATGGCAGATCGTTGATGAATTCAACCGTGCTTTCGCTGGTCAAAAGGCAAGTGGTTATGTTCCAGTTGTTCACCTTGTAACAAAGGCAAACGCAGGAACTTCAACTGTTTGGGATCCACAAAATGGATACAAGTCACAGTACAAGAAGATCTGGGGCAAGTAAGCCTAGAGAATCTTTCTAAGGGAAACGGCCGAGAGAAATCTCGGCCGTTTTTCTTTTAACTCCTAGTTTGCGCAGTTAAAGCTGCAGCTTTAATCCCTTGAGTAAGAATTTGATCAAGGAATTGCGAAATACAGTTAATAAAATCAGGAAGCGCTCCAAGTTCTGCAGCAAATATATTTCCTTCAACAAAAACAGATTCAACAAAGCCATGCGTGCTTGTGCTTTTTGCAGCAAGCTCTTTGATTTTCCCTTTCGCAGGATCTTTCATTGCATCAGCATTCACCCCAGGTTGAAAACCATTGAGTGGAGCAATGCAGGCCAACCAGGCAGCGACTGTAAGTGCAATGTATTGTGGAGTTTTGCCAGAAGTTGCATGAAAAAGTACGGGTTCAGTAATTCGCTGTGGCAATTTAGTAGAACCGTCTGAACCAACACGACTTGTGCGATCGCCTAAAACTGTATTTGACCAACGATCGAATAATTGATTGATGTATCCATCGGCTGTTAAAGCTGCAGGCATGGCAAATGTAGGGAGGAACTCCTTATATAAAATTGTTCGAACTGCATCTTCTATGTATGGCTGAAAACGTGCACCAGGAATTGTCTCTTGTCCATCTAAGCCGCCAAGATATGAAAGTAGTGAATGTGTGCCGTTTAGAAGTCGTAGTTTCATTAGTTCATAAGCTGCAACATCGTCACTAAATATTGCGCCTACTTTTTCCCAAGCAGGACGACCGGCAGCAAAACAATCCTCAATTACCCACATCGTAAATTCTTCAGCCGGGACAGGGGAATTATCGTGAATACCTAAGCGCGATTCGACCATATCTAAGTGCCGATCTTCGGTTCCAGGAACGATTCGGTCAACCATTGAGTTAGGGAATGTCACATGTTCGTTGACGTAGGTACGTAACCTGGTTGAATCCGGCAGAGAATCTATGAACTCAAAAACTAACTGCTTCGTGCGATCACCGTTTCCGGACAAGTTATCGCAGCTCAACACAGTTACAGGCAGCCCATGATCGGCTGCTCGAAGCTCTAACCCTCTAACGATTATGCCAATTGCAGAACGAGGAGATTCCGGATGCTCAAGATCATGGATTATTTCAGGTGCCTGCATATTTAGACCATTAGTACTTTGTGAGATTAGGTAACCAGCCTCAGTAACAGTTAGCGAAATTATCTTTGTGGAATCTTTTGCAATTTCAGTTAGAACTTGGCCGACCTGATCAGGACCGCCAAAGGCAGCAGTATGTATGCCCGGGATAACTATCGCCTCTGACGTTGGTGAGATAGTTGCGATGCAATACAGCAAATCTTGACTTGTCATCGCATCTGCAATCACAGTACTTCGAAGTGAGTATGAGTAAATTCCCCAGTCACCACCGAAATCGCGAACCGCTAGGGCTGTATAGAAAGCTAAGTGAGCACGATGAAAATTGCCTAAACCAATATGAACGATTCCAGTCCGCGGAGTGGATTTTAGAAGCATCGCAGATTCTGGCGCAGTTGATTTATTAAGCGCTGGGTATTGCGGCGATGACGTAGATGCCATTGACAAAGTATAGTGCGCAGATGAGATCTTTCTTAATTGCAGGTAAGTTGAATGCTGAATTAAAAGATCTGCCAATTCCAGAGCCTCTTGAAAACCAAGTACGAATTAAAGTTGCATTTGTCGGAGTATGTGGTTCAGATCTGCATTATTACTACGAAGGTGCAAATGGTGCATTTGTAGTGCAAGAGCCACTTATTCCAGGGCACGAGCTATCCGGTGTAATTGATAGTGATCCTAGCGGTGAATTTGAACAAGGTTTAGGCGTAACTGTGCATCCAGCGACTTTCGGAAAATCAGAGCCTGAGATTGCTGACAAGCCGCACATTTGGCCAAGCGGAAAATATTTAGGAAGCGCATCAACTATGCCGCACACGCAAGGTGCGATGTCTGATTATTTGATAGTTCGCAAAGATCAGATACGTGTTTTGCCAACTGGATTGAATTTAAAAGATGCTGCACTCGCCGAACCTTTAGCGGTAGCACTACATGCAATCAATGTTGCCAATGGAGTTAAGGGCAAGAAAATTTTAGTATCAGGATCTGGCCCAATTGGTTTGCTTGTTGCTGCAGCGGCCACAGTTAAAGGTGCAACCGAAGTTGTATGTACTGATGTCCTAACTGGTCCACTAGAACGAGCGATGGCAATAGGTGCAACTAAAACTATTCAAATTGGAAAAGAAGAATTACCAGAAAGCTATTTTGATTGTGTATTTGAATGTTCAGGTTCACCAATTGCAATTGGTTCTGCATTAAACGCTGTTCGCCGTGCTGGAACGATTGTGCAAGTTGGAATGCTAGGAGCAGGTCCTCAACCTATAGCTATTGCACCACTTGTATCTAAAGAGCTTGAACTAAAGGGTGCATTTAGATTTAATAATGAAATAACCGAGGCAGTAGAACTTCTAGTTACATATCCAATTATTGCAACCGCAATTACGCATGTTTTGCCAGCAAGTGAGGTTGAAAAAGCTTTTGAAATAGCTAAAGATTCACAAGTCTCAGGCAAGGTCTTAGTTGACTTCCAATAATCCTCTAACGCCAACACCACGGAGAGTCATTCTCGTTGGTGCAATGGGTGTTGGGAAAACAACTATTGGCACGATTATTTCTGAACAATTGAGTTGGCCCTATGTAGATAATGACTATGAAATGTCGAAGATGGCTTCTTTGTCTATGAAAGAGTTAGCAAAGCTAGATGTTCCAACATTGCACGCTTTAGAAGAAAAATACTTATGGGATGTGCTTTCTAGACCAGCGCCACTTGTTGCAGGCGCTGCAGCATCGGCGGCAGATAATCTTGATCTTGTGCAGGCTTTGAGCAAGGAATGCACTATTTATCTTCACATGCCGCTTGAGCTTCAAAAACAACGGGCAGGTTCATCTGGGGTTGGTCGTCAGGCATTTGCTGAAAATGCCCAAGATGTAATTCGCGAAAGATACGAACGTCGAGACCCACGCTACCGCCAGGCCGCAACTTTGATCATTGACACAACGCGCGAACCAGAAAAAGATGCGCAGTTAATTCTTGATTTTCTGAGGGCTTAATCCATGCGCGTTGCCAGAAAAGAAATTAACTCTGGATTTACTCTATACATTCAAACACCTTCAGGCTTGCAAAATTTTCCAGGAACGGTGCCAGGATCAATTCATAGCGATTTAATCGCAGCCGGAGTGATCGGTGATATCCGCATTAATGGCACCGAAGACGAACAAGCTTGGATTCGTAACGCAGATTCAACGTACAAAACTAATATAGCGGTTTCAGGACCTGGCAAGCATGAACTCCATTTTGCTGGACTGGATACTTTGGCAACAGTTTCCATAAATGAGCAAGAACGTTTAGTCACTGAAAATATGCATCGCTCTTATGTCATTGAAGTTGATAAAAACGATTCAATTAATTTACAGATCGATTTCAAGGCACCTTTGCCAGAAGCAATTGCACGGCAAGAGAAGATGGGAATCTATCCAAACCCATACAACATGCCTTATAACTACTTTAGAA
>WLCU01000097.1 GCA_009705165.1 Actinomycetota bacterium
GAAGAAGATGGATCATTGAGTGTAGTAATTATTGCTCTTTTTGTTATTACCGTTGCTTCCCTAATGGTGATGACTGACGTGTCAGCCATAATGGTCGCTAAGCGCTCATTGGCTCAGGCAACAGAGGCAGCTGTTATGCGGGGAGTACATACTTTAGATCGGGATTCTTATTACACCGGCAAAGGATCAATGCTCACTACTCCTTTAGCTCTACTAAATAAGCGAGACCACCCTGCCATTCCAATCGATTGCCAGCAAGCTAGTTTTGACGTGCTTCTAGAACTTCAGAACTGGAGTGAGGATGACACGGCATTAAAGCGGCACGAACTACAAAGGATTTCATTGACTGATTTTTCATGCGATGGCACATCTGTTTCGATTTCTACAAATGCCAAGGTGATCTTTCCATTCACACTCCCATTTTCTTCAATGAATTCAGCGCTTCTTACTTCTTCAGCGGCAAGCACTAATCAAGTACAAGAGGGTTTCTACCTCTTTGGAATTCGCCTTCACTGATTCGGCTATCCTTGCCTCATGGCGGCGCGTGAATATCAATTAGAGATTAACGAAGTTGATGCCACCCTTGTATCCATAGAGAAGGTTTTAGATCTTCCTAAGCTACGTAAACAAGCGGCAGAGTTAGAGGAAGAGGCAGGGGTTCCGAATCTTTGGGACGACCCGGAGAGTGCGCAAAAGATAACAAGTCGGCTTTCACGGGTTCAATCCGAAATTGCAAAACTCTCAGGTCTTCGTCAACGTGTTGAAGATCTACCAATTCTTTTTGAATTAGCGGCAAGTGAACCGGATGGATCAGGAATCGCCGATGCTGAAAAAGAACTAGACGCTGTTAAGAAATCAATTGGTGAACTAGAAGTTCAAACACTTCTTAACGGTGAATATGATGATCGTGATGCGCTTATAACCATTCGCTCTGAAGCAGGCGGGGTTGAAGCAGCCGACTGGGCGGAAATGATTATGCGCATGTATTTACGTTACTGCGAACGACATAATTTCAAAGTTGACGTGCTTGAAACTTCTTATGCAGAAGAAGCTGGGATTAAATCAACAACTTTTCGAGTAACCGCTCCTTATGCCTACGGCACTTTGTCGGTAGAACAAGGCACACATCGATTAGTGAGAATTTCGCCATTTGATAGTCAAAGTCGCCGTCATACATCATTTGCCGGTGTTGAAGTTGTACCGGTCGTTGATCAAAGTGATCACGTTGAAATTGATGAAAAAGAAGTACGTGTGGATGTTTATCGTTCATCAGGTCCCGGTGGGCAAGGTGTGAATACAACTGATTCCGCGGTGCGTTTAACGCACATACCTACAGGCATTGTTGTCTCTTGCCAAAATGAACGCTCTCAAATTCAAAATAAAGCAACCGCAATGGCAGTACTGCAATCAAAATTACTTGAACGTCGACGCCAAGAAGAACAAGCAAAGATCAACGCACTTAAAGGTGATAACTCTGGTTCATGGGGTAATCAGATGCGTTCGTATGTATTAGCCCCGTATCAAATGGTTAAAGATTTGCGGACTGATTTTGAAACAGGAAATACATCAGCTGTTCTAAATGGTGAAATCGATGAATTCATCGAAGCGGGAATCCGCTGGCGCCGAAGCTCCTAATTTCCAGTAATGATCCACGGAAATATCTGCAGATTTTCAGCGATTTGCCTGGAGATAATTACCGAAAGCGTGGATTTGCGAACAATCTCACGATTTTCTTACGCTTAAGTCCCCCTCGCATCCATAGTTTTCGAGCTGTTTTACATAAACTATGGGCAGGCCAAGAGCGGGTTCCCCGATATCCGACTTGCAGATGCAATGGGAGATTTACATGATTCGCTTTGAGAACGTCACAAAGATCTACCCAGGTCAAGATCGACCAGCACTTGATACCGTCAATCTAGAAATCGTAAAAGGGGAGTTTGTTTTCCTCGTAGGACTTTCTGGTTCAGGTAAATCTACTTTTCTTCGTCTAATTTTGCGTGAAGAGCGTCCGACAACTGGAGTAATCCATGTGGCCGGAAAAGATTTAGGAACACTTGCCGCTCACAAAGTTCCTGAACTTCGCCGCCAGGTTGGAACTGTTTTCCAAGATTTTCGATTACTTCCAAATAAAACAATTACCGAAAATGTTGCTTTTGCACTTCATGTGCTTGGACATTCACAAAAAGAAATCAATCGTGAAGTTCCAGAAGTGCTAGAACTTGTTGGGCTTGAAGATAAGGGTGATCGATTGCCATCAGAGATTTCAGGTGGCGAACAACAGCGCGTGGCTATTGCTCGTGCTTACGTAAGCCGTCCGCCAATTTTGATTGCGGATGAACCAACAGGAAACCTTGACCCAGCAACTTCAGTTGGAATTATGAAACTTCTTGACCGGATTAACCGAGAGGGAACTACGGTCTTGATGGCAACACACGATGCAGGAATTGTGGATCAAATGCGAAAGCGCGTTATCGAGTTAGATTTAGGCCATGTAATCCGCGACCAAGTTCGTGGTGTCTATGGGTACACCGGTTAGAGGGAGTAAGAATGCGCGCACGGTTTCTCTTAAGCGAAGTTGGTATCGGTCTCCGACGCAACATGACTATGACATTTGCAGTCATCGTCACAACAGCAATCTCACTGTCCTTGCTTGGTATCGGCCTGCTTTCAAATGCGCAGGTCGGTGCGATGAAAGATTATTGGTACGACAAGATTGAAGTTTCAGTCTTTCTCTGTGGCTCACTCTCGGATTCACCTTCATGTGCAGGTGGACTAGTTTCTTCTGATCAACGACTATCAATTCAGCAGGATCTTCAGGATATGTCAGTTGTGGAATCCGTATTTTATGAATCACAGTCACAGGCTTATGCACGCTTCCAAGAACGCTTCAAGGATTCAGCAATTGCGGCAAACGTAACTGCTGATCAATTGCCAGAATCGTTTCGAGTCAAATTAAAGGACCCAACTCAGTTTGCTGTAATTGTTAGTGCTTTTTCTGGTCGTCCAGGAGTTGATGTAGTTCAAGATCAACGAAGTATTTTGGAGAAATTCTTTAAGCTATTAGGTGTTCTGAGAAATGGTGCACTACTTGTTGGTTTAGCCTCAGTACTCACAGCTGCATTGCTTATTAGTAACACTTTACGAATTGCTGCATTTAATCGGCGCCGTGAAACTGGCGTTATGAAACTTGTTGGCGCATCTTCTTGGTCAATTCAGCTTCCGTTCCTTCTTGAAGGAATTATTTCAGCAATCGTAGGTTGGGCTCTTGCCACCGGACTACTGGCCGCATTAAAGAGTGTGATTGATTCAAAAGTTGCGCCACTTCTTTCCTTTACAAAGTTCTTTGGTTGGGGCGAAGTTTGGGTTTCATCAGCATATTTATTAGCTACCGGCCTACTCGTATCCACTGTTGCGTCCGTAATTACGCTTCGCCGCTACCTAAAGGTCTAAATCTCTCGGCTACCTGAGTGTCTAAATCTCTCCACTACCTAATACACGAGGTCGGGTTTCCAGAGTCTTTTTATTGCCAAACTTGCGCCGAATCAAACGTGGTTTCATGCTAGAAGTCCACATTCGTGACTTAGTCGGAGTAACTAGTGAGAGAATTACCCCTGTAATCGATTAGCGCACAGAGATTTTGAGTTTTCCAAAATCTTTCAAATAAGGAAGGGCGGTGATTGCGGTTATGGTTAAAGAAGTTGGTCGCAAAGTCATCGCCCAAAATAAAAAGGCTCGTCATGATTATTCAATTGATGACGTCTTTGAGTGTGGAATGGTTTTGACTGGCACAGAAGTTAAATCACTACGACTCGGTCGAGCGTCACTAATCGATGGTTTTGCCATGATCACTGATGGCGAACTCTGGCTCAGTGGTGTTCACATTCCTGAATACACTGAAGGAACGTGGACGAATCACACGCCGCGACGTGACCGAAAACTTCTTGTTCACAAAAATGAACTCAATAAGCTCATTGGTAAGTTAAAAGATTCTGGCACTACGTTGGTTCCGCTTTCACTTTATTTCAAAGATGGCAAAGCCAAGGTGGAGATTGCCGTTGCTCGCGGAAAGAAAGCGCATGACAAGCGTGAAGCAATTAAGTCTCGTGAGGCCGATCGAGAAGTAGCGCGCGTGGTTTCTCGAGGCTCATCCGGCAAAAGTGGGCGCGCTTCTAAGCGTTACGAGGAGTAGTACCCCAGCTTTAATTTCTTGGATTATGGCTAGTCAGTTTTATGTCTTACACTTAACGCACCGCCGCCTAGTTCGCCCAATTTTTGGGTGCAATTCAGCGACGATTCGCACAAGGGAAGCGTTGGAATTAACTTCGGTTAATTAGCGTTACCCGTAGAGAAGTGAAGTTCATGGCAAGAAGTTGCACATGGCGAAGTGAAGTTCATGGCAAGAAGTTGCACATGTCGAAGTGAAGTTCATGGCAAGAAGTTGCATATGGCTTCAAAGAAGCATTGAACTATTGACAACTCCATAGAGAAGAAGAAGTACGGTTCATTTTCTCCGAGTTATACGCGCTAAGGCGCACAACTTGGGGGTGAACGGTCTCGACTTTGGATGTTGAGGCAGGGGAAGCGGGCCGAGGAAGCCGGAATGATCTCGTAAACCAATAATCCGTGCAAAAAATAACTGCTGACACTAATCAGCAAGCTTTCGA
>WLCU01000098.1 GCA_009705165.1 Actinomycetota bacterium
ATTCCATAAAAACATGGCCACTTAACTGGTGGGGATGAAATACGGACGTGAATTTCTCGAGCACCTGCCTCGCGCAACATGCGAACTATTGCGCGCTGTGTATTTCCACGAACGATTGAATCATCGACAACAACAATTCGTTTGCCTTCGATGATTTCGCGCAGAGGATTAAGTTTTAAACGGATACCAAGTTGGCGAATAGTTTGTGAAGGCTGGATAAAAGTTCTTCCAACGTATGAATTCTTAACTAGACCCATTCCAAAAGGAATGCCAGAACCTTTGGCATATCCGATTGCCGCAGGAGTTCCTGATTCAGGAACTGGAATCACCAAATCTGCTTCAACCGGTGATTCTTTAGCTAGTTGTTCGCCTATACGTACGCGCGTTGCATGAATTCCTTGGCCAGCAATTGTTGTATCTGGTCGGGCAAGATAAACATATTCAAAAAGACAACCTTTTGGCTCTGCAGGTGCCCATCGCTCTGAGCGCACACCATTTAGATCAATAGCAACAAATTCTCCAGGTTCGATTTCTCGAACAAAAGCTGCGCCAACAATGTCTAGAGCGGCAGATTCTGATGCAACAACCCAGCCATTTTCTAATTTTCCAAGAACCAGTGGGCGAACTCCATGGCGATCGCGTGCTGCATATAAAGTGTGTTCATCCATAAAGACAAGTGAGAAAGCGCCTTCGAGTTGTGGCAGTACAGACATTGCACTTGCTTCAACATTTTTCTCATTTTGAAGCGAAATTAATGCCGTCATAATTTCGGTGTCAGTTGTTGCTCCGCGTTCGCGGCCCGCACCTGGTTCAAGTTTTTGTACTAATTCAGCTAAATCACCAGTATTAGTTAGGTTTCCATTATGCGCTAAAGCCAGTGTTCCGTACTTAGTTGGGCGCAGGGTTGGCTGAGCATTCACCCAAGTGCTTGAACCCGTAGTGCTATACCGACAATGTCCGATAGCTAAATTGCCAGGCAACGTTGCAAGATCGCTTTCGGTGAAAACTTGCGAAACTAATCCCATATCTTTATAAACAAGAATTCTGCTGCCATCACTTGTAGCTATTCCGGCAGATTCAGTACCCCGATGTTGTAATGCATAAAGTCCATAAAAAGTTAGCTTTGCAACTTCTTCACCTGGTGCCCATACTCCAAAGACTCCGCATGCATCTTGTGGGCCTTTGTCTTCACCTAAGACGTTGTGATTGAGTAAACCATCGGGACGTCTCATGGTTTCATCCTAAGCGGTAAATACTCAGTTAAATCTGCACGTACCCCTGAAGCAATGATGTCGCCATTGTTCATGGCATCGGCCCAAGTAATTTCTCCGTTAGCAAGTGATAGCCAAGTTGCCGCGTTCATTTCAATTACATTTGCCGGAGTCCCACGCGTATGCGTTGGTCCATCACCACATTGAACTGCTGCATAAGGGGGAATCCGTACCTCAATTGCGCGACCGGGTGCTTTAGCGGTCAAGAGCGCAAGTGTGCCTTTGACTTCTTCTAAAACTAATTGATCGCGCATTGCTCGTTACCCAAATAGCCTTGGGAAAGTAGAAGTATGTGTCGCACGCAATTGTGTTAACGGAATTACCGATTCATTAATGGTCAAAGATTCGCCACCGGTTGTTCCTAATTTAGAGATAGCAATGTTGTACTTGGTTGCTAACGCTTCTAACGCCGAAGTCTTTGATGCATCAATTGCAACGATGACGCGTCCTGGAGTTTCGCTCAACAAATCAATCGCAGGATTTGCAAGCGAAACAGTTGCACCGATGTTGTGGCGCAACACCATTTCAGTTAATCCAGCTGATAGTCCGCCCTGACTTAAATCATGTGCGGCAGCGAAAAATGCGTTGCCTTCAAGAAGTAGCTCAATGAGCCGCATTTCACGGGCCAAATCAGCATCTGGAGACTGCCCAACTCGAACGCCATGCAAGAAAGCCCACTCACTACCGGCAAGATCTTCTTCGGTATCGCCGAGTAAAAACAGTTCTAAGCCAGCCACCTTAAAACTCATTGGAGTTCGTTTACGAACATCTTGAATAACACCTAGCACGCCAATAACGGGTGTTGGCAAAATAGCTACTGAGCCAGTTTGGTTGTAGAAAGAAACATTTCCTCCAGTAACAGGTAGTCCCATTTCAAGGCAACCATCAGCCAGACCGCGAACAGATTCGGCGAATTGCCACATAACACCTGGATCTTCAGGAGAGCCAAAGTTAAGGCAGTTAGTTACTGCAAGTGGTCGTGCTCCAGCAGTTGCAATATTTCGCGCAGCTTCGGCTAATGCCAACTTTGCGCCTTGATAAGGATTTAAATATGACCAGTTAGCGTTTGCATCTGTTGAAATTGCTACGCCTAAATGAGTTGTCTCATCTAAGCGCACCATTCCTGAATCATCAGGCTGGGCCTGAATCGTATTACCCTGAACATATTTATCGTATTGCGCAGTCACCCAGGATTTATCTGCCAAGTTCGGTGCCCCAGCTAACTTCAAAACTGCTGCTTTAATTTCTGCTGCCGTTGTTGGCATCGGAACATTTACCTTTTGAGAATTAACTTGATCGATGTAGGCAGGCTGAGCCAACGGACGGTTATAGACCGGACCTTCATGTGCCACGGTGCGCGGTGGAACGTTGACAATTACTTCACCATTCCAAGTAATTTCTAAACGATCTCCATCTGTAACTTCACCAATAACAGTTACGGTTACATCCCACTTCTTGCAAATCTCTAAAAAGCGCTCAATCTTGTTTGGTTCAACAATTGCGCACATTCGCTCTTGAGACTCTGACATCAAAATCTCTTCAGGTGATAGCGATGGATCGCGCAATGGAACTTTATCTAGGGCTACTTTCATACCGCCACTGCCGCCAGATGCTAGTTCGCTTGTTGCACACGATAAGCCTGCCCCGCCAAGGTCTTGGATACCTACAACGAGATCTTCGGCGAAAATTTCAAGGGAACATTCGATTAAAACCTTTTCAACAAATGGGTCACCAACTTGAACGCTTGGACGTTTTGTTGATCCACCAGCGCCAAAAGTTTCAGAAGCCAATACTGATACGCCACCGATTCCATCGCCACCAGTTTTAGCACCATATAGAACTACTAAGTTTCCGGCACCCGCAGCTTTGGCTAATTTAATATCGCTATGTTTCATTACACCTACGCACAAGGCGTTTACTAATGGATTGCCTATGTACGTCTCATCAAATGTAACTTCGCCACCGATATTTGGAAGGCCTAAACAGTTTCCATAACCACCAACTCCTGCAACGATGCCAGGTAAGACTCGTCTGGTATCTGGGGCGTCAGCTGGGCCAAAGCGGAGTGGATCCATTACAGCAATCGGACGTGCGCCCATAGTCAAAATATCTCGCACAATCCCACCAACTCCAGTTGCTGCGCCTTGATATGGTTCAACAAATGATGGGTGGTTATGTGATTCAATTTTGAAAGTTACTGCATATCCCTGACCAACATCTACAACTCCAGCATTTTCACCGATTCCGACAAGTAGCGCATCTGACTTCGGTGCTTTTTCACCAAACTGCTTGAGGTGAACTTTTGAAGATTTGTAAGAACAGTGTTCAGACCACATTACTGAATACATGGCTAACTCTGAAGACGTTGGGCGGCGACCTAAAATCTCTTTGATGCGCGCATATTCATCGGGCTTCAAACCAAGTTCGGCAAATGGCTGCGCATTTTCGGGAGTTGTTTGTGCAACTGCAACGGTATCTAGTGTCATTACTTCACCATCGCATTCAAAATTGAAGTAAAGAAACCTAAACCTTGGGCTGTTGGACCAGTTAGTTCATCAATTGCATGTTCTGGGTGGGGCATGAGACCAACAACGTTGCCACGCTCATTAGTGATGCCTGCGATTAAATTCCTTGATCCGTTGGGGTTTTGGCCCACATATCGCGCAATTACACGGCCTTCATCTTCAAGCTTTGCCAGCGTTTCATCATCACATTGAAATGAGCCTTCGCCATTTTTAAGTGGAATAACAATCTTTTCTCCGGGTTTATAAGAAGAAGTCCACGCAGTCGTGTTATTGACGATTTCAATCTCTTGGTCTTTGCACAAAAAATGTAGATCGGAGTTACGGGTCAGGGCGCCAGGTAGTAAGTGTGACTCACATAGGACTTGAAAGCCATTACAAATCCCTAGTACCGGCATACCTTTACCTGCAGCTTCAATAACTAAATTCATTACTGGAGCAAATCGTGAAATCGCACCACAACGTAAGTAGTCTCCGTATGAAAAGCCCCCCGGCAAAATAACTGCGTCAACGTTTTTTAGATCTGCATCGGCATGCCACAGGGAAACCGCTTCAGCGCCACCTGCAACAACTGCACGGGCAGCGTCACGATCATCAAGAGTTCCCGGAAAAGTTATAACTCCAACGCGCATTACTTTTCCACTCTCACAACAAAGTTTTCGATAACTGGATTTGAAAGAAGAACTTCAGCGGCTTTTTCAACTTCTGCTAACTGCGCAGCGGTTGGTTCGCCGACGATTTCAATTTCAAATCGCTTTCCTTGGCGAACTGATTGGGCAAAAGTAAATCCAAGACGAGGTAATGCAGATGCAACAGCATTGCCTTGAGGATCAAGAATCTCTGG
>WLCU01000099.1 GCA_009705165.1 Actinomycetota bacterium
ACAACGCCAGCTTGGATGTAACCGTTATCGATTACAACTGGTGTCTGACCTGAAGCAATTGTTGCCTCAGTTGGGTTAACGTTAATGAAGTTACCTGCATCCTTAAGCTTCTTAAAGAATGCAACACCCTTAGAAACATCGTCAAATGTTCCGCCAAGTGCCTTGTTAATCATGTAAATACCATTCATCGCAGCAGATGAACCTAGTGGGTCTCCGTTAAGAGCAATCTTGCCCTTGAACTTTGGATCCAATAGATCTTCGAGCTTTGTGATTGTTCCAAGAGCTCCGCTGTAACCAATTGTCATTGTTCCTGTGTAGTTAGGAGTTACTTCACCTGTTGGTGAAAGTGCAGCAGCACCTTGTAGGTAAGACCAAGTCTTAACCTTGTAAGGAGCAAAAGTTCCTGTTCCTAGGTACTTAACTGCAACTGCTAGACCGATGTCGAACACGTCAGGTGAACGGTTAGTTCCCTTATTTGTTACTGCGGCATCGATTTCTTCTTGTGAAGAACCTTCTGGGTTAGCTTCATCAATTTTGACACCGTAGGTCTTTTTAAATCCTTCAATCATGTCGCCGTAGTTTGCCCAGTAAAGAGGCAGAGCGATTACGTTGAGCTGTCCTTCTTTCTTACAGGCAGCCGCAAGAGCAGCAAGACCGCCGCCTTGTGAGGCAGTTGTGATCTTTGCATAGTTTGTCTTTGCAGCAGCTGATGCAGAAGTCGTGCTAATTGCTGGAATCGCGAGAGCAACAACAAGTGCTGCAGCTACTGATCCGCTAGTGAGCTTTGAAAACTTCACTACGTTCCTCCTAGTTGTAAGTGGTATGTGTTTTGTCATACATCCCTACCTCTTGCAATACACGTGTTGATTGCAAGCGATCTGGAATTTTGTACTTACGAAAAACGCGTCTAGTCAAAGACCAGTACGTTTCGCGCTCCCTCCCCAGCCCTTAAACGATCAAAGGCTGAATTAAGTCCCCCCAAACCTATCCGCTCGGATATGAGTTCGTCTAGGAAAAGTTCGCCATTTAGATAACTTTTTACTAACGCTGGAACATCCTTGCGTAGGTTGGCCGAGCCAAAGTAGCAACCCTTAATTGACTGTTCGTTGACAAATGGGCCAGCATCAAGGGTGATTGTGGCTCCATTTTTTAATAAACCGACCAAAATTAAGGTCCCGTCGACTCCGACCGTGCCCCACGCCTGTTGAATTGTGCTTTCACGGCCCAAAGCTTCAAATGCATAGTCCACGCCACCACAAATTGCCTTGACTTCTGAAATCGGATCAGCAGTTGAGGCGTTAATGGTGTGAGTAGCTCCAACTTTCTTGGCCAGTTCAAGTTTTTCTTCCGTTACATCAACGGCGATGATTGTTGTGGCCCCAGCCATGCGTGCACCCTGGACAATATTTAATCCAACTCCGCCGCAACCAAAAATGGCAACGGTTGATCCTGGCTTTACTTGTGCAGTATTTACAACTGCGCCGTAACCAGTAAGAACTGCGCAACTGATAAGTGCCGCGCGATCTAACGGCATCTCTTTTGGAATTACAACTGCGCCAGATGCAGGGACTACAACATATTCTGCAAAAGATGCAACAGTTAAAAAGTGATTAATTTTTTCGCCATTGTGACTAAGGCGAGAAGTTCCATCAAATAAACCACCAACCGACATTGCATTGCCAGCGGTTGCGCAGTAGTTAGGCCGACCACTTTTGCAGTAATCACATGTTCCGCAGCTTGGAACGATAGACATAATGACGTGATCACCAACTGCAATACCAGTTACATCAGGGCCAACTTCGGCAACGACTCCAGCAGCTTCGTGCCCAATGACGGCAGGAAATGGAACGAGTTTACGTTTTCCATCGACTGCATTTAAATCACTTGCGCACAAACCACTTGCTGCAACTTTTACAAGTAGTTCTCCAGATTTTGGTTTATCAAGTTCGATTTCACGGACCTCAAACTTTGAACCAACTCCATCTAGAACAGCTGCCTTCATTTTCACCCTGAAACCCCTTAGAAATAACGCTTTGGAACGGTCAGCGAAAGAGTAACCCTTGGGATATGACTGCGCTAGCAAGTGCGCTAATCTAATTCTCAAAGTTCACGAAAAAGTAAGGAGCGGTTCACATGGTGCAACGGATTCAATCTGTTGAGCGTGCATTGGCGATGCTAGATATTTTGGCTAAATCGCCCAAAGCCCAGACCATTCCAGAACTTGCCAAAACCATGGAAATCAACCGTGCAACTGCTTGGCGATTAATTAACACTCTTCTTGAGTTTGAACTAGTTGAAAAAGATGATGAATCTGGAAGATTTACCGTAGGCAGTGGTGCATTTAAGTTAGCAGCATCTACTCACACAAATACTATGAGTCGCAAAGCACGCCCTGTCCTTGAGAGAATTTCTGCACTCTTCGGTGCGAGTGCATTTCTTGAAATTGCCGCACGTGGTGAACTAATCGTGCTAGATCAAATCCGTATGGATTTACCCGAGGATCTAGATTTGGCAGGGATGCAAGTACCACTTAACTGTGGGTCAGTAGGCAAACTTTATTTAGCATCACTTAGTGATGCCGAATTAGAAAAATACTTAAGCACCTCACTTGATTCTTTGACTGAATTTACAGTCACGGATCCTTCCGAACTACGCACGCAAGTCCTAGAAGCGCGAATATCTGGCGTTGCCTATAACTATAAAGAACATAACTTAGAGTGGTGCGGAATTTCGGCTTCGATTCGCGCCCGTGATGGAAAGTTTATTGCTTATTTAAATATCACGTTGCCTACCGCAACTACTACTAAAGATGCACTGACCTCATTTACTCCTCAGCTAATTAGTGCTGCGCAGGAGATAACTGCATTAATTGCTTAAATCAGGCCATCGCTTCGTAAGCTGGAATAGTAAGAAAATCTAGATATTCATCATCAACTGAGGTTTGCACAAACATTGCCTTTGCGGCGGAATAATCGACCGAACCTGTCAGTTTTGCAGTCTCTTCGTTGGCATATTCTTTTACTAATTCTGCGCTTACCGTTTTGCCATTATCTAGTTGGATTCCATTGTGTATCCATTGCCATATTTGCGAGCGTGAAATCTCCGCAGTTGCCGCATCTTCCATTAAGTTAAAAATTGCCACAGCGCCGCTTCCGGCAAGCCAACGTTCCAGATATTGGATGGCAACACTTATGTTATTTCTAAGGCCAGCTTCAGTTACAGAACCTGGTGTGGCTTTAATGTTGAGTAAGTCTTCGGCTTTTATAGTTACCTGAGATTTTGTTACCTCTTTTTGATGTGGGCGATCACCCAAAACTTTTGTGAATTGTTCACGGCAAAGATCTACCATTCCAGGGTGCGCTACCCATGAACCATCAAAACCATCGGTTGCTTCACGTGTTTTATCTGCAGCAACTTTCTCAAATGCGGTGGCATTAATAGCAGGATCAGCACTTGGGATAAACGCGGCCATACCTCCGATTGCATGTGCTCCACGTGAATGGCATGTCTTGACAAGAAGCTCGGTGTAGGCGCGCATAAAAGGCGCAGTCATTGCAACATTATTTCTATCAGGTAACACAAAATCAGTACCGCGCATTTTATAGTTCTTAATTACACTAAAGAGATAGTCCCAACGTCCGGCGTTTAAGCCTGCTGCATGCTCTTTGAGCTCAAAGAGGATTTCTTCCATTTCAAAAGCTGCTGGAAAAGTCTCGATCAAAATCGTCGCACGAACGGTGCCTCTTGGAATTTCTAGAAAATCCTGAGCTAGATTAAAAGCGTCGTTCCATAGTCGTGCTTCTAGGTGTGATTCCAATTTGGCAAGATAAAAGTAAGGACCAAGCCCACGTGCAATTTGTAACTTGGCGCAGTTGACCATGTAGAGCGCAAAATCCACAAAGGAACCAGAGGTTAATTCGCCGTCAACTAAAATGTGTTTTTCGGGCAAGTGGAACCCTCGGGGACGTACAACGATTGTTGCCAATTCATTGTCTGGACGCAGTACATATTTCTTTCCAGATTCATTTGTAAAATCAATGGTTCGATTAATCGCATCAAGTAAGTTGATTTGACCATTTATTACGTTTTCCCACATGGGAGTATTTGAATCTTCTAAATCTGCCAGCCAAACTTTTGCCCCTGAGTTCAAGGCATTGATAGTCATTTTCCGCTCAGTAGGCCCAGTTATTTCAACCCGACGGTCGTTTAATCCGGAGGCAGCTGGTGCAACTTTCCAGCTTTTATCCTCTCGAATTGATTGCGTAGCAGCAAGAAAATCAAAATCATCACCCGCTTCAATTTGTGCCATTCGCAGTGTGCGGGCGGCAAGAAGTTCGAGTCGACGGGGATTTAACTGATGATGCAATAGTTCAATAAGTTCAAGCGCTCTAGGTGTCAGAATCTCTTCTGATCTTGCAACTTGGTTACCCGTGATTGTTATGACAGGCATTAATTAAGATCTACCCACGTTGTTTTCAGTGCGCTGTATGCATCAATTGCGTGAAGAGATTTATCTCGACCGCTACCGGAAGCACCAAAACCTCCAAATGGAGTAATGACATCGAGCATGTCAAAAGTATTAATCCACACCGTAC